>CAYIZU010000001.1:0-294 GCA_964367795.1 uncultured Rikenellaceae bacterium
ATATGACATATATATTCCGCAGTAATTAACAGCTTGCGCCATTGAGTTTGCGGCCTCTTTTTGTATATCTCCAAAATACAATCTATCATCATTAGTCCCACTAAAAGAACTTATATCTACATCGTCCACCTTACTATATATTGAATCAACTATCCCCAAAAATTTCCTTTTAGATACGTTGTTGACCATATTTAATGCTTCATCAATTGAGTTCTCAAACTCTGCCCCTTTTTGTAATGCATCAAAGATTGCAGGCATAACTGTTGAATACAATGCAGATAATACACTTGAAGT
>CAYIZU010000001.1:363-23942 GCA_964367795.1 uncultured Rikenellaceae bacterium
ATCATTATATTATTATTAAGTAATTATTTAGCATTAAGAACATGATATTATTAATTATTCATTAATTTTTAATTAGAAAATAGCCCTCTATCTTTGTCGTCATAAACGTGAAAAAATAAAAATAATAATAAAATGAAGAGATTTATTGATTTAGTTAGTAGAAATGAGAAGTTAACCAGACTGCTTTTCATTTTCTGGGCAGGAGCAACAGTTTTGTTGAGTTATTCGTTGGTTTATATGCTACGTAAGCCCTTCACAGCAGGTGTCTATGAAAATTTGGAATTTTTCGGCATAGACTATAAGGTTGCAGTAACAACAATTCAGATAATTGGCTATTTAATAGCAAAATTTGTGGGTATTAAATTAATATCTGAGTTAAAGCGTGAGCAACGCTTCAAATTTTTTGCTATATCGGTGATATTAGCCGAAGCATCACTCATTGGTTTTGCAGTAATTCCTCAACCATACAATGCTATCGTTATGCTATTCAATGGCTTGTCGCTTGGTTGTATGTGGGGTGTTATATTTAGTTTCATTGAAGGTCGAAGAGTAACCGATGTATTGGCAAGTATATTAAGTGTTAGTATTGTTTTCAGCTCTGGAATGGCTAAGAGTATAGGAATATACCTCATGAACGACCTTGGGATAAATCAATTTTGGATGCCAGCTATAGTGGGTGGAGTTGCGCTCCCTTTACTTTTCTTAACAGCTTATTCGCTTATGAAGCTTCCGCACCCTAATGCGAAAGATAATGCAGAGCGTTGCAAACGTAAAGCTATCGATGGAGCGGAGCGTAAGTCTATCTTTAAGAAGTATATGTGGATAATGATTCTTATCTTAGGAGCTAATTTCTTAATCGTTACACTTAGAGATTTAAAGGAGGATTTTTTAGTAAATATTATAGATATGAAAGGGCAATCATCTTGGTTAATAGCTAAGGTGGATACAACTGTAACGATTATAATTCTCATACTTTTTGCCGCTACAACTTATATCAGAAGGAATATATATTCACTAATTGCAATACTATCACTTGTTGTCATTGCAAATATAACGATGGCTTATATCTCTCTGAATTATGAAAATCTTAATATATCAACGGTGACATGGCTGTTTATGCAGAGTTTACCTTTGTATATAGCCTACTTGGCTTTCCAGTCAGTGTTTTTCGACCGATTCATTGCATGCTTTAGGGTGCAAGGTAATGTGGGTTACTTTATAGCTCTAATAGATTTTATTGGTTATCTTGGAACAGTTACAGTACTTGTAATTAAGGAGGCATTTGCTATAGAGTTTAATTGGTTTGAAACATATAATATATTATCAGCTGGAGTGGGAATAATAAGTGCCATTACTTTTGCAGGTGTAATTATTCTTATTGCTCGAACATACCGTAAAGCAATAGCAGATAAATCACTTATTGATAATGAGAGTGAAAATAGTGAGGAACTAACACTGAACTTAGAGCCAGTGACAGCATCATAGTAATAATTTTAAATAAAAATATAGATGAAGAGTATTGAATGTGTAATTTTCGACTGGGCAGGTACTGCCGTTGATTATGGATGTTTTGCCCCAGTGGCTGCCTTTACAGAGGCTTTTAAAGGAATAGGTTTAGAGATATCATCGGATGAGGCTCGCGGTCCGATGGGCATGAATAAGATAGATCATATTAGGGAGTTATTCAAATTGGATAATGTAACAGCTCAATTTAAAAATCTTTTCTCACGTGATTGGACAGAAGAGGATGTTGTCGAGATGAATAGAAGCTTTGAGAGTTTCCTTTTTGCCTCTCTTAGTAACTATACAACACCAATAAACAATGTGTTGGATGTGGTTGCAGAATTAAGAGCAAAGGGACTAAAAATAGGTTCGACTTCAGGCTATACGGCTAAGATGATGGAGGTGGTATCTGCTGGGGCAGAAGCTAAAGGATACAAACCTGATTGCTATGTTACTGCTGATGGTCTTCCGGCTGGTCGCCCACAACCGTTTATGATATATCAGAATATGATTAATCTTGCTGTTAGCTCACCAAAGAGTATTGTTAAAGTTGGTGACACGGTATCAGATATTAAAGAGGGTGTTAATGCTGGAGTTTACAGTGTTGGGGTTATTCTTGGAAGTAGTGAGATGGCTCTCTCTGAAGAGGAGGTAGCGGCTTTAGCTCCAGAAGTGCTTAATGAAAAGATTGAAGTGGTACGTCAACGCTTTATGAACGCAGGCGCCTACACAACAATATTAACAATGGCAGAACTACCAGCATTAATTAATAAAATTGAAAACGAATAAATATAATATAAAAATGGAAAGACCGTATTTATTATTAACACCGGGACCACTCTCAACATCTGATAGAGTGAGAGAAGCAATGATGTCGGACTGGTGTACATGGGATAAAGATTATAACGAGAATATTGTGCAGGCGCTGAGGGCAGAACTCCTCAAAATTGCTAAGATAGAGTCTAATAATTATAACACCGTTTTACTGCAAGGTAGTGGCACGTATAGCGTTGAAGCTGCAGTTACTTCGGTGGTTGGTAAGCGCGGAAAGGTACTTGTCTTTGCAAATGGTGCTTATGGTGATAGAATTGGTGAGATATGTAAATATGGCAACATATCAAACACAATAATATATCTTGATGAGACAGAGCAAATAACTGCACGTATGGTTGCAGAGGAGTTACTAAAAGATAGCACTATTACCCACGTAGCGGTTGTTCATTGTGAAACAACAACCGGAATATTGAACCCTATTGAAGAGATAGCAGATGTTGTTAAGGGAGCTGGAAAAATATTTATTGTTGATGCAATGAGCTCGTTTGGTGGTATTCCTATTGATGTTGAGGGATTAGGTATTGATGTAATTATCTCAAGT
Source organism: uncultured Rikenellaceae bacterium (assembly GCA_964367795.1). Taxonomy (GTDB): domain Bacteria; phylum Bacteroidota; class Bacteroidia; order Bacteroidales; family Rikenellaceae; genus JADFUS01. The sequence continues at coordinate 3,242 of CAYIZU010000001.1, forward strand.
GCAAACAAATGTATTCAAGGAGTTCCGGGATTTGGTTTTATTATAATACGAAATGAGGTACTTAATGCATGTAAGGGTAATGCCACGACACTATCACTTGATATATATGAGCAGGCTAAGTGTATGGATGAGGGCGCTGGGAAATGGCGTTTTACGTCTCCAACACATGTAGTGCGCGCATTTTTTGAGGCTATACAAGAACTACGTGAAGAGGGTGGTGTAGAGGCTCGTTACGAGCGATATAAGAAGAATCATGATGTTTTGGTTGCGGGTATGGAGCGCGCAGGATTCAAGGCTCTTTTGAGCGCTTCTCTTCAAGGTCCAATTATCACATCATTCTTATATCCGAAAGCGGATTTTTCATTTAATGATTTCTACTATAAATTAAAAGAGAGAGGATTTGTTATATATCCTGGAAAGATATCTAAAGCACCGACATTTAGAATAGGTAATATTGGAGATGTATATCCTGCTGATTTTGAGCGCCTAACACAGGTAATTGCAGAGTTAGAATTTTAATTCGAATGAAAAGGTTAATAATAATATTTGTATTGGCACTATTTTATAATAGTGCCTTTTCTCAAGGTGAGATAACAACAAAGTTTCGCACCAGGGTACTATTTGATATGGGTTATAGTAACCATGACGATAATCAGAGTCGTATCTATCCATATTTCAGTGATTTTAGAGTGGGAGCAAAGGTTGCAATGGATAATTTGAGCTTTAAAATAGATTTTGGTATCTCTGCGAATGAGATATCTATCAAGGATTTGCTTGTAAATTTAAAAACTAAGAGCGGATATTTTAGTTTTGGAAATACCTTTGATACATTCAGTATGGATATGATTGTTAGTACGGTTGATTTGCGCTTCAATAACTCTGCAAATAGTTCGCAAGCTATTGCGTCGGGGCGTACGTTAGGGGCTACATATTTTCATATTGCAGGGAACTATTTTGGTGCATTTGGTATCTATTCGGATAATTCGATAAATAAACTGTTTAGCGCACAAGAGACTTCAACTGCCATGGCTTTTACAACTCGTCAACTTTATAGGAAGATGGATGGTCGAAATATTTTGCAGTTTGGTGGTGCACTGTCAATACGTTCTGTTGATTCAGATGATAGTCATGTTAATAAGGGGGTCGTGGAGTATGAGGTTGACGGAAATACCTCAATACCAACTCTTCCAATTATGACGATAGGTGTTAATGATGCCAAAATGAACTTAAAATCCAATATTGAATTATTATTGATAAAAAGTAGATTTATGCTACAGGCGGAATGTCTGCGTTCAGAGGTGTACCGTACGAATAACAATGAATCATATACTATTTGGGGTGGCTATGCGCAACTTTCATATTTGATAGGTCGAAAAAAAGGATGTAGCTTTGGATATGATTCCGATTTGGCCGTGCCTATGCGCTCTGATGCTGGTGCTTTTGAATTAGTAGGGCGTATAGACTATCTGAATGCCGACTGTAAAAGAGTAAATATCTTGGCTGGTAAATTGACTGATATTGCGGTTGGGATAAATTACAACGTATCAAAACAGATAGCGATAAAGTTTAATACAAGCTATACAATAGTTACCAATAGTCACGATAAATATTTATCGGCAGTATTGAGAGCACAATTTACGATATAGTGGGACGAAGTTGTCTCAAAAATATCACGAGCCCCAAAACTGAATTGCCCTAAACGAGCGATAGCGAGCGAGTGCCGTTTAGGAGGTAGGCACTCGGTTTTTGTTCACTTTTTTTCAAAAAGTGTTAAACCTATATCAAAATCCGCAGGATTTTTAGAGGGTCGTTACCTCCAATTTAGTCCATTTAACTAAAATAAAGGGTAATCAACAACTATTATCAGGTTGTAACTAATTGAATTACAGTTCTAATATAGTTTTGCGAATTCCCCTGAATTTTGATACGAATTTTTCATAATAAGAGGCTGACTCGAAATAACTCGAGACAGCCTCTTATTATAAAGGTGAGTTCTAAAAATTCATTTTAGTCACTTTATATTTTCTTGCTTGTCTATTTTTGCCTTATTTTATCGCATTTAGAACCACTAAAAGCCAATAAATTAAGATAAAAATAACCTAAACAATAAAATCAAATTGCCCAAAAGCATTTTTTAGGACCCACCTAAAATTATTTATGAATGGTTAGTGCTTATAAAGCATATCCTTTCCTATCGTTCCAACAAGATCTTTGAGGTATTGTGCCGATTTAAAATATTTGATTTTTTCTTTGACACTATTTAGCTTATCCTCTATCTCGTCTCTCCTCTTAGTATTAAGCGATACTGCCTGCTTAGCAAAGTTTGTGATATATGCCTCATGCTTTTTCCATAGTTCAACATCGGCTTTCTGCTTTGCCTTAAGCCTTTCGAGGTACCATGTGCTCTCAATAACAGTCTCTCTACGGAACATATCTCTTATCTCCTCGGATGTTATTTTTTTGCCCTCGTACTCACCATTTACCATGATATGTAGTATTGCTTTTAAAGGAGGTATTGCAGCCTCTATGCTTCCATCCTCAAAGTAATTTTTAGCAACTATGGCATGATTTTCAACAATATTATTAATTCCCTCAACGAAATCATCTATTGATTGTAGCTCTGGTTGTAGCATATTATAGTCGAATATCTTATTAGGATTTTCGAACACCCTTCCGAAGTAGTTATTAATGAAATGTTTTGTTATACGATAACCTAATCTCGATGCCAGCACCATCTCGCCGTTATGCTCAAAATCTTCTAATTTCTCCAAGGATTTTGTTTCAATCATAAATTTAGGATCAATCTCTTTTGGCGCCAAGCGTGACCACATTTCAGGTATAAGTATACTGATGTCGTGGTCAACCCTATAATCCTTACCTATGTATCCTGCAGGAGTGGTAAACCCATTATACCCTGTGAGGATAAATGATAGTAAAGCATTGTTGAGGTCTGTTACGGCGCATAACGCATTGAAAGGTCCTTTAGTTAATGCCCCTTCGCTACCTGAGCCTGTTGTAGATGGACTTTTACCAGTTAACGAGCATATGAAGTCCATGAATAATTCCGGAAGTTCTTGATAATGAACAGGATTATATACTGCAAGTGGTTTAATGCCCGGAGCAGCAGGGTTGTTCCTACGTCCCGGTAGTACCGATGTCACCGGTATATATAATGGCTCATCCTCTTTTATTCCTCGGGCAATACGCATACCCATCTCTGCAATATATTTTGGTTGATAATCAACCAGTTCATCACATGTTTGTAGATATCTCACATTTGCCGTTGGTTTGCCATCAACGATGCGTGGATGGGCAGAAGATACGAAATAGTGTAATTTTTCATCTTCCGCTACCTCTTTAATCATGTTTTGCATAGGAGTAGTAAAGCGTTCGAAATTAACCACATCCTCAACCATCTCTTCAGCGAAATCACTTGTCAAAGGTTCGAAGTTTGATATGAATGTATTTGGTAGAGTTAAATCGTGCTCTGCTTTCTTGTCGTAGCCTCTAATCTTAGCATCATCAGGGCGTTGGAAGAATCGGAATTCGCTATTAGCTGTTATCTTAACAGATGGATTAATTTCAGCCTTACCGAGATTTGATAGCTGATGCGATGGTATGACCGTCGATACGGTAATATCATCTTCCATCTGTAACTTATCCGCATATACAAAGTCTTGACGCAATTTAAATGTTCTCCATTTGCCATTTTCTTGATATCCGATTCTTAAATATCGTGCAAAAATCTTTCTGCCTTTATACTTAAGTTCGTTACCATATGAACCATTTAATATGTCAACACTGAAATGTTGCTTCCAATTTTCACCCCACTCTTCACGATAAAATCGCTTAATTATGAAGGCAATACCCTTTATGTATTGAGGTAGTCCATATAGCCACTCATTATATTGATCGGTAAAATCACTTGATGGAGTTAGCAGTTTAATAACAGACCCCATACTCCTCTTGCTGCTCAAGAAAGTTCTAACAGCCTCAATTGGTGTTCGACGTATCTGGAATCTATGTGAATAGTCGTAGTTTATTATTTCTTCAACCTTTTTGAAATCGTTTTCAAAATCATTTATAAAGAAGCTGCCAGCTATAACAGCATCCTGTATAGATTTAGATATTTCACTCTTACCACCTCCAGATACCGTACACGGCTTATGACAGAAAGCACCCTCACCATACGATTCAACTAATCGATAGTTTAATGCGCCGACATATTTTTCCATTCTAAATTTGCTACCGTTGGGCAAGATATATGTTTTGTGTGGTAGTAATTTCAGAAAATACTCCTTATCTCCGATACTCCATTTAATAGATTGTCTTAATACATTAAATATAGTATTTTCAGGTAGATAGAAGATGTTATTGTAGTTTCTATCAATAGCATATCCTTTATCTTCGAGATACTCAACTTTGCTTCTATTGTTATTGACAACATCTTGAAGGGTATATCCTATCTTCTCCGGTTTTGCAATATAGTAGTCTCCTTGGTTGTAAGCAGGAAATACTAATGCTCCTCCAGCATGCTCTTCCTCGACATTACCGTATAGATTAGCGGCATAACTCATCATCGTTTTCACCTCTTTTTTAGAATAACCAAAGTAGTTATCTGCTATGAGCGTGACAATAATACCTTCGTCTGTCCTTACCGTTAATTTGAAGGCTTGACCATCATTATATAGCTCTTCTTCATTCTCCCAGCACATTCCATCTCGCTTATTCCGCTCAGTTGCTTCTGATATATGTGGTAAACCAACCTCCTTTTTTGTAAGGGTTGTTAGCTGTGGGGCAAGTATAACGCATCCAGTGTGCCCTGACCAGTGATCTATATCCAAAGCCGCATCATTCATTACATGGTAGGGGCTACCGCCATTGCCAAATATACTCTCCACGAAATCCAAGTTAGAAACCAACCCCCCCGGAGCAAAAAAGCGCACCTCCATAGACTTACGCTCTGTGATATTTTTTACTTCAGGGCATATAGTAGGGCGAATAAGTAAGGAAACAAAGGTACGTGCCTGCTCCTGATGATTAGCAAGGTATGGTAACTCCATAATCTCACCTTGCTCGGCAAATCCTTTGGATAGTATGTACTTAGCTACTGCAATAGGGACAGCTTTCTTATCTGCAGGTATTGGTAATCCCCCTTCAGCAATATGAAAAACCCCTTTAGTTGTCCTTCTATCCTTCGATGGATTATTTAATATTCCCTGTTTAATCCTATACGAAGATATGTAGTTTGATTGATACTTATCTTCGCCTTTAGGTAGGGAAAGTTCACGCGCAATACCATAATTGTCCAGTGTAAAGGTTTTATTTGGAAGTTTTATATCCTCAACACCTTTAACATCTTTAAAATAGTTATCCAAGAAATTTTGTATTCTATTATCCGCAGGGCATAGTATAGAGACAAAAAGCTCCTCTCTCTCCCTATAATTTTCTATCAACCCTTTAGTGGTCTGAAAGAATTCTTTTTTTAATCCATCTTCATCTCCTAACTCTATTGTAGGCAGTCCCATTGCCACAAGTCGAAGACTAATATACTGATGAATAAGAGATATTTTATCTTTGTTATCTCCCTCATTATCAAGTCCTAAGCGTTCTTTTATTTGCTCCATACTTAAACTGTGGGTTCTATTGGTAATTTATTTTGCTTATCAAGAGGATTGAACCCTTTAGCTCCACTTAATGCAACCTTTTGGATAACGAAAATTTATAAAAAAATATTTTGCAATAATTGTAATATATATCTATTTTATATGAATAGTATTATACACAATATTAATGCCTTTTCAATTATAAATTATATTATTAAGTTGACAAATTTAGAAATAGTGTTTTTTGTAGTAAAAATTTTGATATTTTCAAAAAATATATTATATTTGCAATTGGTAAGGTGTCGTTTAATTATATTGTTAAGATTTTTGTAAATATAATTCATTGACAATCTGTAAATTATGTAATTATTTAAAGAATTAATATTAAAAAAGATGAAAAAACTATTATTAATTGCGTTACTTTTAGGATGTGGAACGCTGTATGCACAATCGCAAAAGGATTCAACAAATGTGCACTTCAAGGTTAATAAGTATGACATTGAAAAAGATTTTAGAAATAATGCCAAGGCATTAGAGGATTTAACAAAGATGATTGATGGTAAAGCGTCATCCTCAGATGTTGACTCGGTGATGATTAATGCAAGTGCATCTCCAGAGGGATTTTTGAATGAAAATGAGGTTCTATCGCTAAATAGAGCGGAGGCTGTTAAGACCTATATTATGAATAACAATCCATCATTTGATTATAATAAACTAAAACTTAATTATGGAGTTGGTAAATGGTCGAGTTTAATTCCTCACATTGAGAATGACTTAGATACACCTAACCGCGAGGAGGTTTTATCAATTCTTGAAAAAGGGGGCGACTACCTATATTACACTATTGAGTATCAATTAAGAAATTTAGGTAATGGTAGTGCGTGGAGACATATTGCAAAGAATTACCTATATCTATTACGTAATAGTAGCGCATCAATAAAGGTTTATAAAAAGGCTCCGATGTACGCACAGCGTCCTATAGTAGCCATAGAGCCACTGATTGAAGAGGAGGATATGATTAATTTCTCGTTTAAGACAAACATATTATACGGCGCTCTTGCACTTACTCCAAATATTGCTTTTGAGATGGGGCTTGGTAAGCACACAACACTTGATATCTCAGCAGGATATAACTGGTTTAATTTAGATGGTAAGCCAGGAGATAATAAGAAATTAGTACATTTTATTGTACAGCCGGAGCTCAGATTCTATCTTAAAGAGCGTTTTAAAGGACATTTCTTTGGAATACATGGTTTGTATTCTGATTTTAACATAAGTAATCATGAAATACCTCTTATATTTGGTAAGGGCTCGCAAGCGTTTCGCTTTGAAGGAACTGCAATAGGTGGTGGTATATCATATGGTTACCAATATCGCATTAGCAAATTGCTTGGTATAGAGTTTACTGTTGGAGGAGGATTTGTGCATCTTGAGTATGATAAGTATGAGTATCCTCGTTGTGGAAAGCCATTGGCGTACGGAGTAAAAGACAACTATTTCGGTCTTACTAAGGCAGGAATATCTCTTATATTCTACATTTTTTAAGTTTCACCCAGTATAGCAACTATTAACTTTAAAAAAATAAGCGTATGAAAAAATTTTTATTAGGGATTTTTGCATTAGCAACAATTCTAAGTTGTTCGAAAAACGGTATTAACGAAAATAGCGATAACACTCTCAATGCCGGAGAGACAGTTGTTAAATTTACTCTTGCTAAAGGTAATTATTCTAAGGCTATTACTACAGCTGATGACTATATTAAAAGTGCTACGGCGTATATATTTAAGGATAATGTGTTGACTCAAATGGTCACTATGACAAGGAATAGTATGGGTGTTGTTGAGTCAAGTGATATTACGGTTGCTGCAGGTGCGAGTACTGTTATTACAATAGCTAACTTATCAGATAACTGGAAAACAGGTCTTGGTGATATGTATACTGCTGCTGTGGGTCAGACTACACCTCAAAACCTTATAGATGCCTATAGGTCAGTGATGGTGAATAACAAATATCTGACAACTCCTGTTACAAACTATTTAGATTTTGCTAATATTACTGTGTTTGATGATGCTGATGCAGCTAGTAATGCAACTGGTTTTGTTATGCATTCAAATAGTGCAGTTACTATCCCTGAAGGTGGAACAGCAGATGCGCCTGCCTCGGTTACTATCTCTTTAAATAGAGAGGTTTCATTACTTGGTGTTGCTTTTGATACTTCAGTTTTAGGTGTAGTAGGAACAAGTGCGCGTAAAATGATACCGGGTTTAATAAAAGATGTTAAATTTGCAGCATCTAATACATCTAAGGAGATACCACTTGCAAATTCACACCTTACAGCTACTGGGGGTTATAATTTTGATACTCCAACCAAGAATTATACAGCTACGCAGCTTGCGGCACCAGCTAGTTTGATTACAAATTCAAAATATTTTGGTCACCTATATGGTATAGTCGAGTTACAGCATGCAACTGATAAGACGACATTGGGAGATAATGCGTTTAGACATGCTCCTGAGAATTCAACAGATTTTGATAAGCCATCTGCGATGGATTGGTTTAGCGATGATCTGTTATATCTAATTCCTTCAAATATTGTTAGTGGGTTAGGCTATGATGCAGGTACTATGGCAGCTAATAACGAAGTTGTTAGAGGTGAGGTGACATATGCTGTTCTTATGTGTCCATATATCCCAACTCCAGAGGAGATGGCAGAAAATCACGGAGGAACATTACACTCAACACCAGATATCGCAACTGTGCCATTTGACTTCTATGCTATTCGTCGTGTAAGTGATAGATCTATTATTGGAAAATTCTCTGCAATAGGAGGTTTCTTCTACACAGAGGCGGCGGCACAAGCATACATAGATAGTGAATATTCAAGTCTAGACGGAACTGCTTCTTCTGATTTTGAGGTTGTGAGATATGTTGGAGGTAAGATGTATTATCGTATTGACTTGGCTAATAACATGTATAACTCTGATGAGAAGAAGAAATATTCAGTTCTTCCTAACTCATTCTATACTATGGATGTAAACAAGGTTAACGATTATGGATACCCTTCAGTTGAGGATTTAGATGACGAACCTATTGGCCCAGTTGAGGAATCAACAGTTATTAATGCTACAATCATGATTGAGTACTATATAGATATCAACATGACTCCAGATTTAGGATAATAATATTCACATACTAAAATAATAAAGTATGAGTAAATATAAAAGAATAGTAGTAGCACTTTTGATGTCAGCTGTCACGTTATTTTATGGCTGTGTCAATGAGGAATCCTCGGACTGCGCTGCTGTGCTCACTTTTATATGCGAAGATGAATCGAACCTCGATATTCTTGCGAATGATGTCGAGGTAATCGATATCTTTGTATATGATAAAAGTGATAACAGTTTAGTAAAGCATGTACAGCACTTCCCAGCTAAGGATGGAGCTACCGCAACAATTCCCCTATATTATGGTGAATATGATATTATTTCGTGGGGTAATATAGATGGAAAAACAAAGGCTCAAGATGCCTATGAGTATGATATTAATGGACAGAAACTTAGTTTCTTATTAAGTAGCTTAAAGCATAACAGTGGATTGAAGTCAATATTTTATGGTTTGAAACGAGGTATAAAGGTTGATGGCTATGTTAAGGGGGATGTCACTTTGGTTGATAATGCAAAGAGTGTGGATATCATAATACATGGTAGTGATGTTCCGGTTGAGTGTAGCGTAAAGCTTCAAAATCGTGATTTTTCTGTTGATAACTCACTTAGTGGTGAGTTAATATCAGATGTGGTTTATGGTGATTATAACGCGACTGATAAAAGTAAGACTATCAGTTTCACTACACATAGATTGGCGACATTGGCAGACGCTGATAGCGAAGTGACGCTTAAGGCTCCTTTCTTCCCATCGGGTGTTTACACATTTTCACTTGTGGAGATGCTGAGGAAAGAGATTAATAAATCTGGTAACTTATCAGACGCCGAAATAGATGCTATTTTGGATATAAGAGACCATTTTGTTATAGATATACATGGAGGTACTGATATTTATGGCACGAACTATTTTGTTATAGAGATTAACGACTATATAGTAATAAGTTCAACACCAGATATATAGTACTATAGGGAACTTCTAAATATTCATTTCCTGCGCTACATCTTTGCTGATTTGTGTTTTGCAATTTAGAAAATCAATCTTTAGAACTCCCTTATAAGAGTAATAATAATAATTTTAAGAATATGAATAGTATAAAATATATTAAGTTTCTCTTTCTCCTTGTATTAATTGTGACTGGATGTAATGATAAACATATTACAGATATAGAAAACACAAGGGAAGAGATTAAATTTAGCATATCAATAGCTAAGAGTGCTATTTCTGATGCCTCTTTGGGAGTTGACGAGAGAATAAACACATTAGATATATATGCATATAAAATGGTTATTGGTAGTAATAACTATAGGCTGCATGATAAGGTATCAATCTCGGGAAATGATATTCAATACGATGCTACAACAAAGAAATATAGCTTTAGTGCCAATATTATTCCATATGAGGATGGTATGGTAAATTTGTTATTTGTTGCAAATAGCGAAACAAGTGATTTTAGTGGTAGAGTTGACTTTTTAACAACAAAGCCGATGACCTCTTATAGCACGAGTGATATTTTTGTTCCTATGTCGGCGATGGTATTTGATTTACCGTCACTTACTGCATCAACCACCTTGCCATCTGATATACCACTTTTGAGAATTCAAGCAAGGGTGGATATAATTAATAGTGCGACAAATTTCACTATTAAGGGGGCATCTGTATGGAACACCCCTGATAGGGGACTCATTCTACCAAGGTCTTTAGCGATCAATCCGTCATACACTTATGTAATTTTCCCTTCACTGCCTATTAAATATGATGCCATGTTTAATGAGGTTCCTAACTTTGTGCTACTTGGCGATGTGAATGGAACAGAGGCAACATCCCCTGTTAGGTATGAGCTACCAGAAGGTAGTACGGATAAATCGATTACTGGGAAGTTATTTGTCTATGAAAATAAAAGATATAATGATGGCTCACTAATATTGTCGGAGAAAAATCTTAACGATAGCCGTATTATTGTATGGGGAACACGTGATGGTGAGACTACTCTTAGGTATTATCGAGTTGATTTTCAGGAGTTTTCATATGATAATGTGACTGATTCTTTTATTCAAGTTGATGCGCAAGGTGATGTGTTACGTAACTATCATTACAGGATAACTATTAATAGTTTTACAAGTGATGGTTTTACAACAGAGAGAGCTGCGGCAGAGTCAACAACAATTAATTATTAAGGTATGAGACGAAGTACAAAAAATAATATAACTAAAAGAATTATATTTGGTTTAGCCGTGGCACTACTAATCGTTGGTTGTTCTAAGGATCAGCAATTCGAGGAGGGAAATGGTATTGTAGGCGGTGCGGAGAAGAATATGACCTATGTGAAATTTGCCATTGAGAGTGGTGACTTCACGAAGGCGATTATTGCTAATCCGGATGAGATTATTCGCCAAACTAAAATATATATCTTTGTAAGTGATACTCTTTATAATACTATGAGTAATGTTTCGGCACTTACAACACCAACGGTCATGGTACCTGTTGGTAAAGGTCGCGTTGTGGCTATTGCTAATATTAACCAATATGATGGCACTAACTCCAACTGGGGAAGTGATAACGCTCTTCCTGCTATTAATGTAGGGGATAGCTATAGTACATTTATTGCAGCTTTACAATCTGTAAAGGTTAATAATAACTATATGACTACGCCTTATGAAACGGGTTTGAATATCTCAAATATAACAAAACCAGATACCAATTATGCAGGACTTGTTATGTATTCGAATGTGATATTTGATTTTCCTAAAGATGGTACGGAGGCTGCTGCTATGCCAATAACTCTATCTCTTGAGCGTGCAGCATCTATTGTGTCGGTTGTGTGGGGTGACTATTTTGGACTTGCAAATAATAATATGATAACAGATAGAAAACATGTATTAGGTTATTTTACCGAGGATATTAGTTTCACTGCTATGAATACACCTAACACGATACCTATTGCAAGGGAGAGAGGTCAAGGTATTGATAAATTTTCCCCAACCAATAGTATCACCGCGTCAACTAACGCTGAAAAAATTAATGCTCTGGCTGCAAATCTGGTTGGTTATGACAAGATGAAACTTGACTTAGGTTCAGATCTTTCAACAACAGCGCTTGTTAATAATGCATATACTATGGCAAAAGTTTTAGCTGCTCCATCACTTCCATGGGAGAACATTAATCACATTATCCCTGAAAATATAGTTAATGGCTTAGCTGAGGGTGGAAGTATAGCGGATGGAGAGGTGTCGTATGTTGTTATTAGAGCTAAATATATTCCTACATACAGTCAAATTGGCGATTTAGGTTCTGAATTCTGCAATATATCATGGAATGATGGTGCAGGTAATAGTTATGAGGCTCCTGCAGGAGATGGAAACAGGGCTGCAGACGGTACGTTCTATGCAATACGAAGAAAAGGAGAAAAAAGTTTATTGTTAAGAGCTTACGATAATATTGGTTTCTTCTTTACAAAGGAAAATGCAGAGGGCTATATCAAGAATTTCCTATTTCAACTATATCCAGAGTCGTTTACGGGTACGCAAGATGTGAATGATTTCGAGGTTGTTAAGTTTGATAAAGGCTACATGTACTATCGTGTTAACCTAACGAATAATGCATATCCAGATGATGCAAGGAAGAGGTTCTCTGTGCTTAATAATTCGAAGTACACGTTAACAGTGAATAATATTAGGGAGTATGGAACTCATAGTGTAGAGGAGTTAGCAGAAGAGCCACTTGCCCCTATTAATGAGAACACTAAATTCCCACTAAGTGCAGAGGTAAAGATGTACAGTTACATAATAGTAGATTCAGACATATCTCTCGCAGAGTAAAAACCGGTCTGGAAGACCGCCCAGCCGGCGTGAGGCGAAAAAATATCCTCAAAAGAGTCGTAATTCTCTTTTGAGGATATTTTTTCGCCTCTGGCAGCTCGCTTTTTGCAAAAAGCGAGACCAAAAACTATTAATTTGGGTGGTAGTTATATGACTTTTTGTATTTTCTATTGCCCCGTTGAAAACTGTCAAAAGACTAAATTAGTCGCCCCTTAAAAAAGGTCCACCGAACTGATACTTACAGATTTAGTCTTTGGGGTGACTTTTGTTTTCTACCAGCTTTTTCAGCTTTATTGCTAAAGTCTGGCAATATTTTCGCTTTTGGCTGGCGCTTTTGGTCTCTATCTCACTTCGGAGTAAACCCGCTACACTAAAGCGAGATAAAACCCAAATGCACTCAGCCAAAACCAAAAATCTTCGCCAGCCTTTTTTAAGGGGCGACTAAATTAGTAGATTACAGCCCCTAATATCGGAGTTATCTAGCCTGCCTTCTATTGTGAAATCCCCGTTGGTATAGCTTATACCGATATCTCTTGTCTGTAAAAAAGAGCATGAATATATATTTGCTAAATCAATTATATTAACGGCCCCGCGTTTGCTATCCCCTATAAACTTAAATGGGTCGTGTATGTCACGAATCATGATGCGCATCCATGCCGGAGAGCGAAATATGCCATCCCCCGCAGAGTAAGACTGCGATAAACACTCGCACATCCCATATTCCGAAGCTATCTTCTCAACTCCTAAGGCATTAGAAAGAATAGAATGTAATTCACTGCGAGGTAGCTCCTTACGACGACCTTTCATTCCCCCTGTCTCCATTACGATAATCTCATTATTGAAATCAACACTATATTTTTCAGCCATATCAAGTAAGGCAAAGCTAACACCAAAAAGGATACTTTTTTTTGTCTTGTCTCGGTTTTTTATTCTCTCCAGTAGCTCGTCGTGGTTATATAAGAAGAACCCACCATCATAACTGCGCTCTATTAGTTTATCCACCATGTAAATCAACGATGAACCATCACGTTCAAGATAGCTTGGCAATAGGGCATATATATTGCACTCTTCGGCGCTATCATAAAATAGCTCAAAGGCTTTGAGGAAAGATTTTTCATATATACTACAATCCTTAACAAAGTGTTTGCTGCTAGCACTGCCAGTAGTACCACTACTGGTAAATGTAATCTCGGCATCATCGGGATTAAAGCCTGTTACAACCATATGATTTTTAAATAATTCGATTGGGAGGAATGGTATCTCCTCTAAAGTTGTAACGCTATCAATATTAACATCAATTAATTGTAGGTATCTCATGTAGACGGGTGAATTTTCTGCCTGAAAGCGGAAAACCTCTAATGCCACTTTGCGGAAATCCTCCTCCGTTTTTATACTTAATATCTTATCAATTGTAACCATATTTAATCCATTTCACCTATTAAACCGCGTATCACAACAGAGGCACAACAGCATCCAAAAATTGCTGGCATATATGATATGGTGCCCATGTTCGATTTTTTATTTCTCTCTTCGCACAGTATCATTGCTCCGGGGCGTACCTCCTCTGGTGAAAAAACAACCTTAAACCCCTTACGAATTCCCAACCTATTAAGTCGCTTGCGAAGAGCATGTGCTAAAGGGCAGTAGTTACTTTTTGATATATCTGTTATCTTTATCTGTGTTGGATCGGTTTTAGCTCCCGCTCCCATAGAACTTACAATAGGGTAGTGGCGCTTTAGTGTCTCAACAATTAGCATAACTTTAGGCGCGAGAGTGTCTATTGCATCCACAACATAGTTAAAATGCGCACTGTCTAAAATATCTCCTATATTCTCCTCATCCACAAAGTCATTTAATATTGTTAACTCCAGTAGAGGGTTTATATCGCGTAGTCGAGCAGCCATTACCGATGTCTTACTCTCTCCGATGGTTGAGTGCAAAGCAGGCAGTTGACGATTGATATTTGTTACCGATACACTATCTGAATCTATTATAGTCATACGCCCCACACCCGCACGAGCTATCATCTCTGCTGCATAGGCTCCAACACCACCAAGTCCAACAATCAAGACGTTTGCGGTTTTTACGTTCTCTAATTTCTCATTACCGAGTAGTAGCTCACTCCTCTCTAACCAATCAACCATAAATAGTTTTTATATATTATCTCTTTTAACACTTCAATATCTATATTCAAAATCTCCGATATGCTATTGTAATAATCTTTTATATAGCCCTTTCCGTCGCTCTCAATAAAAAGCCTATCTTGCGGTATCAACTTAAGAGCATCAATGCTACGAGGAGATTTTAGTGATGTAGCCCCGAATGATATGCAACACCCTAAATCCAAAAGTTCCTTTGCCACCTCCTTACTCCCAACAAAAGAGTGTATTACAATCTTACGGTTGTTAAAATCATGTAATATCTTTATTATTTCGTTATACATCCTTACACAATGTATAGTTATTGGAAAATTATTACGCGATGCAAAGTCTAACTGTAAACGAAAAATATCTGCCTGATTTACTGTTCCATATATCCTATCAAGGCCAATCTCTCCAATACCAATAATTTTATCTTTAACCCTTTCAAGCCTGTTAATTAGCTCTTCGCAGTCCATCTCTTCGGCAGGATGTAATCCACACCAAAAAGAGCCATTAAAGGAGAATATTTCATCACTTTTAGCACTAATAGTAATATGAGACAATACCTCATTGCTTGAAGTATCATCGCTGTGTGTATGTATATCAACAAAGGGTATCATAACATAAATCCCAGCTCTTTAAACATCTTCATATCGTCGTCAACAGCAGCTCCTACGGTAGTTAACATGTCTCCCACTATAGCAGCATCTACACCAGCATCGATGACTTGACGCTGTATATCGATAAAAAGCTTACGCCCACCAGCAAAGCGAATACGTGCATCCGGGTTCATTATCCTAAACATCGCAAATGAACGTAAAAGTTCATCTTTGGATAGTGGTTTGCTTCCCTCCAAAGGGGTTCCAGCTATTGGATTCAGCACGTTTATAGGTATCGACTTGACATTTATTCGTCGCAATAACTCTGCCATCTCCACTCTGTCTCGCATGGTCTCTCCCATGCCAATTATCCCTCCAGAACATACATCCATACCTATCTCTTGTGCTAAACGTATGGTTTTTAACTTCTCGTCTAACGAGTGGGTGGTACATAAGTAAGGGAAGTAGGAAGGTGAGCTCTCGATATTGCAATGATAACGGCGAACGCCACAATTCCACAGCACCTCTAACTCTTCACGCTCTAATAATCCCATCGATGCACAGAGCTCTATCGTGCTACACTTTTTTAATACCGAATATATCTCCGTTACACGCTCCATCTCATTTTTCGATACTTTGCGGCCACTTGTTACAAGAGAAAAACGTCTGACACCTCGTATTTCGTTGCTTTGTGCTGCCTCTAAGGCCTCTTTAGGAGTGATAAGTGGATATACCTCAATGTTCGTATTGTAAAACACCGACTGCGAGCACCATTTACAGTCCTCCGAGCAGCGACCGCTACGTGCGTTGATGATGGAGCAGGTGTCGAAGTCTGCACCAGTATAATGTCTACGCAAATCACCTGCAAGAGTAACTAAATCATCTGTTGAGAGTTGATTTAGTAGTGCACTCATCATATCAGCCGTTAAGCGTAGTCCCTCATTAATTATTTTACTTTTTAATACCTCAATATTCATTGCAATTCCATTTTACCACCCTGCAAAGTTACAAAAAAAAGTGATACTACATAATTGCCACGAATTTGTTAAATAAAAAAAAATCCCTATCTTTGTAATCTAGTCCTTTAAAATGGAAACGCAAAAGGGGATTTATGAGAAATGAGGAGATAAAAGAGGACCATTATAAACTGATATTAGACTTCAATAGTAGGAAAATATCTGCGCTTGCTGGCATTTATAACTTATGCCATAATGAACTTATGTACTACACTCATAAGTTAGTTGATGGATTGGATTGTGGCGCAATGGACTTTCTTCATGATGTACTAATAAAAATATGGACAAATAAGAAAATAGTATTTGAAGACTTCAAAAGTTTCAAAGCATACGTATATGTTGCTATAAGAAATGCTATTTTTAGCTATATAAGTCATAATAAGTGTGCGGAGAGTTATATCAATAAGATAAAAGATAATTCTGATATATTTAGAAATGAGCTTTCCAATAGCGAGCTTCTTGCAGATATTTTTAATGATTCAGAGCAGTTACCGGAGGAGCTAGCAAAGATTATTAAGTATCTCATTAGTGGCTATGATGTAAAAGAGATAGCAAAGATACTTGGGAAGTCCGAAAGTTACGTGTATACAAAGAGAGGCGAAGGAATCTCCCTGTTGAAGAAGAAAAAAAATCACATTTTTATATTATTGGCTATCAGTGGATTATAAAAAAATTATCGTTATAGATAATTTTTTTTTGTTTTTTAGTGTAAAAAGTATGCCCTCTATCAGTATATAAGATATAATGGGAGCCCAAATATGAAAAAGGATTTAAATAGATACAAAGATACATTGCAGAAAGTAGGTGATTTTAGTAGTCATTTACGGAGTTCTAATATCAATAATGAAGATGATATTCAGAAGCTTCGTGATATGATATCGGATGAGAGTGCTTTGCTAAACAGTATTGCTAAATACTCGGATGTGGATATATTAAGAGCAGACTTGAAAAAAATGGAGAAGATTGATGGAGAGAGGGATAAGAGTAGAGAGCTTTTAATGAGGAGTTTAAAGAGCAGAAGGAATATTCACGTTTCTCAAAAGAGTAAAGGTCGCGTAATAGCAGCTATTAGTAGTATTGCAGCAGCACTTCTCTTCCTATCGTACTGGTTGTTTAGCGATGATATCACCACCGCAAGCTATGAAAATATCATGAATGAGGTGGTTATCTCTTCTGAAAAAGAGGTTGGATTGGATATAGAACGTCCTACATTGGTTCTGGAAGATGGTGAAAATGTTGACTTAGTTGATTTTGAACCATCACTCGTAGCAGATAAAAAGATAGAGGTGAATACATCAAAAAATAATATTAGATATAGTGATTTAAGGCAGATTGATAATATTGCAGAGACTAAAAGGAATACTATTAAGGTACCACATAAATACTCTTATACTGTAACTTTAGCAGATAGTACGATTGTATATGTTAGTGCTAATAGTGAGTTAACATATCCTGTAGCATTTAATGGCGAGAGGCGTGAAGTAGAGCTTACTGGTATGGCATTTTTTGATGTAAAGAAAGGTGATAAACCTTTTGTTGTTAAGGTTAATGGTGTTGAGGTAAATGTTTATGGTACTCGATTTAATATCAATGCTTATGAGAGTGATAAGATAGAGACAACGCTTATTTCGGGTTCAGTAGGGGTTAGGTATCAGCAGGTTGATGGTTCAACAGAGTTAAAGATAGAGCCAAATGAGCAGGTGCTAATAAATACTCTTTCGGGTGAAGGTAAAATTGTTAAAGATGTAGACACTTCTGCTTATACCTCATGGCTTGATGGGTATTTTGTTAGTAATAGTCAATCTGTTGCAGTATTGTTGAAATTATTAGCAAACTGGTATGGTGTTGAGTTTAGATATGAACTTGGAACAATAGAGGATATTAAAGTTAGCGGTTCTCTTAGCCGTGAAACCTCTATTGACGAGTTACTTGCAATGATAGAATTGATTACAGATGTTAAATTTAATAAGGAAGGAAATATTTTTTATGTCGAGAGTGTAAAGTGATAAAAGAATGAAAGAGCATCCAAGGGATACTCCTTCATAAAGCAAACAAACAACTAAGAGTAGCATTATCCTAAACGCCAATTTACATATAATGCGGTCTCTTAATAAATTTATTATTCAAACTACAAATTTATGAAAAAAAAATTATACTATCAAATTTTTTCGTATAAATGTTTGATACTTACAATATTATTTATCTTCGTGATGAATCTTTGTAGTATCGAAGCAAAAGCAAAGAATGCAGATACCATTGCACAGAATATAAAAAGTGCACGTGTAACGTTAAGTCATAATGGAGTATCACTCAAAGCATTATTACTTGATATACAGAAACAGAGTGGAGTAAACTTTATCTATAAAGACGACAAAGGCGTGTCTGCAATAAACAATATTTCTGTTTCATTAAAAGATGTAACTATTGAAAAGGCACTTGAGACGGTTTTAAACAAAACTAACTATGGTTATAGAGTTACTGATAATGGAGTTGTAATCGTTAAACTACCACAAGAGCAAAACAAGGGGATAACTATCAATGGTAAGATTGTTGACGAAGATGGTAAGCCTGTTGCTGGTGCTACAGTAGTTGTGAAGGGGACTTCTCTTGGTGCTATCACCGAAAAAGATGGTCGCTTCAAAATGTCTACCATGGTTGGTAAGGAGCTTGAGGTTACATTCATGGGATATAAAACTGTAACCAAAGAGATAAAAGCAAAAGACACAGAGCTTGTCATTACTTTAGAGGTTGATGAGATGGAAATGAATGATGCTATTGTTACAGGTTATGGTTCAATACGCAGATCATCGTTTACCGGTTCAACAACAACAGTAACACAAGAGGAGCTGTTGAAAGTTTCTCCAACAAATGTCTTAGCAGCATTACAGGTATTTGATCCATCACTTCGTATGGTTACAAATAATGAGATGGGTTCGGATCCTAATACAATGCCGGAGTTTTATATACGCGGTAAGTCGGGTATAAGTGGTGCGAGTGATTTAGCTAAAGCAACTGGACAAGTTTCAGAGTATGAGTTGTTAAATAATCCAAATGCTCCAATATTTATCCTTGATGGCTACGAGGTGCCTATGTCTACTATCTATGATATGGACCCTATACGTATTAAGTCGATAACAATTTTGAAGGATGCTGCCTCTACAGCAGTATATGGTTCAAGAGCCTCTAATGGTGTTATCGTTGTTGAAACAGTGGCACCAAAAGCAGGTAAGATACATGTATCATATAGCTTTAACGGCGCTATAACTGCCCCCGATCTGTCGAGTTATAATCTTATGAATGCACAACAAAAACTTGATACGGAGGTGCTTGCTGGTTTACTTTTGCATGATGAGAATGCGGATGCTTATGAAAGCTATCAAGTACGATTAGACCATTATAGAAATACGCAGGCAAATATCAATCAAGGGGTGGATACTTATTGGTTATCATACCCGTTACAGGTTGATTTTAATCATAAGCATAACCTTAACCTTGAAGGCGGTCATGAAGATCTTCGTTTCTCTTTAAATCTGAATTACAGTAGCAATAATGGAGTTATGAAGGAGTCGTTCAGAAATAACATGGGTGCTACGCTAAATTTAAACTACAAGGTAAACGAAAAGTTACGTGTGTCAAATAGGACGACGATTACTGGAAATAATAGTGAAAATTCATCATATGGTGATTTCTCTGACTATGTAGCTATGCAGCCATATTGGGCTCCATATGATTTAGTTACAGGTGAATTAGTAGATAACTTTGAGGCTCCGGGTAACGCGAGTAATCCTAACCCACTATACACAGCTACTTTGGATAATTATAGCGGATCAAATTATTTCAATATCTCGAATAGTACATCTGTTGATTACTATTTTACAGAACACTTACGTCTTACCTCGCAGTTTTCAGTATCTTATGCTCAAAATAACAGTGAGAGTTATATAGAGCCACGAGATGCAAGTATGTTCAATACAGCGATAGAGGATAAGGGGTCGTTATCAATTAATGGCTCAACTACGTTAAACTGGGATTTTAATGCAATTCTTCAATATAACAGATCATTTGGTGTTCATAATATAAATGCTCGATTAGGTTTCAATGCTGTCGAAAACCAGTCTAATAGTGAGAGTAAATCTTATTTAGGAATAAGTAATAGTTCACTTGTATCTCCTATGTTTGCAGCTGATTTGGCGTATAATCCATCATATAATGATAATGTTAAGCGTCTTGCAGGAGGTTTCTTTGGTGTTAACTACTCAATTAATAATATTTATCTATTCGACGTGTCTGCTCGTGTTGACGGTTCGTCGGAATTTGGTAATAACAATAGGATAGCTCCTTTCTGGTCTTACGGTACCGGAG
>CAYIZU010000001.1:23952-35760 GCA_964367795.1 uncultured Rikenellaceae bacterium
AATATTCACAACTATGAGTTTATGGTCGATATTAGTTTTATTGATGTTTTACGCGTTACTGCAAACTACGGACAGACAGGTAAGGTTAATTTCCAACCGTATATGTCGCTTAACACCTATGAAGTATTAACTGATGGTTGGTATATGACAGGTATTGGAGCTGTTGCTAAGGCGAGAGGAAATGCCGATTTAACATGGGAGAAGACAAACTCATTAAACGTTGCTTTTGATGCAACAATGTTGGAAAATCGTCTATCGGTTGGTTTCACATACTATGATAAAAAGACCATAGACTTAGTAAACGACCTTACTATTCCATTATCAACAGGTTTTACATCATATAAGATAAATCAAGGTCAGGTTAAGAATATAGGATACGAATTCCGTGCATCTTATGCAGCCATCAAAACCCGAGATATGAGTTTAAATTTCTCGGTTAACGGTGCAAGAAATGAAGGAACAATATTAAAAATATCTGATTCGCAAAAAGCATACAATGACTCTGTTGTAGAATACTTCGAGAGCTATGCAGCGGGTAATATTAATAATACTCCAATCCTACAATTCGTTGAGGGAGGTTCGCTATCTTCTATATATGGAGTTCGCTCACTTGGTATATCTCCTACAAATGGAGAAGAGTTGTTTGTATCAGCAGATGGTTCGGTGGTGACAGATTGGAACGCAATAGATCAAACTATCATTGGTAATACAGAGCCTATCCTTTCAGGTGCTTTCCAAATAAATTTCAATTATAAATCATTCTCTTTCTATACGTCATTTATGTATAGCACAGGTGGAGATGTATACAATAGTACTCTTGCAAACTCAATAGAGGGTATCGATATTTATACGCGAAATGTTGACCTAAGGGTATTAACAGATAGATGGAAATCTCCGGGAGAGATAGCACAATTTAGAAAACTATCTCTTAAAGAGACGCATATACAGCCAACTTCGCGTTTCGTTCAAAATGAATCATATTTAAAGTTCAACTCTTTTAATATTTCATGGACTGTTGAGCCAAAGTGGTTAAAAGGTACAGGTATTAGCATGTGTCGTATCTCTGCATCAATGAATGATGTGTTTACGCTCTCAACAATTAAGCAAGAGAGAGGTTTAGCATATCCATTTGCGAGAACATTCAATTTATCTGCGAATATTAGTTTCTAACATATAATGATTGAATAATGAAAAAAATATTAAATATATTATTAATTCTGACCATTGTACCGTATCTCTTCTCGTGTACAAACTGGTTAAATGTCACTTCTCAAACTGATATTTTAGAGAAGGACCTATATGAAACAGGGGCTGGTTATCGTCAATCTCTAAACGGAATATACTCTCTTATGGCTCGTGGGACTCTATATGGTCGTGAGCTTAGCTGGGGTTTCTCTACGGTAATGGCTGATACCTACTATCAATATGATGTAACAAGTAATAATGATATTGACGATTACTATGAGGATTTTCTTTATGGAGATATTGAAGATGAGTCAATGATAGAGAATACTTATGACCCAATATGGGCTGCTGCTTATAGGGTTATTGCTAACTGTAACAACCTTATATCATATGCTGAAAAGTGTGATACTGCTATATTTGAATTTGGTAAAGTTGAACGTGATATTATCTTAGGAGAGGCTAAAGCTGTACGTGCTTTGATGCATTTTGAGATATTGCGTCTTTTTGGTGCATCGTTGGTAGAGACAGGTCATGATGTAAAGAGATTACCTTACGTGGATAATTTCTATACAGATATACCAACCTACTATAACACGAAAGAGATGCTTGATTTAATTATTAAAGATTTTGAGGCGGCGCGAGTTTTATTAAAAGATCATGATTTTGAGGTTATGAGTTGTTTCTCTGAAACCTACGATGATCAGTTTAGTGATGATATAGAGTTTCCAGGTTCGGAAAAATCTAAAGATATATCTTTCATGGCGTATCGTGGTTCGAGGTTGAACTATTTTGCGACAACAGTTCTTATGGCTCGTGCATATATGTTTGCTGAGAACTATGATAAAGCCTATGAGACTGCTGCCGAGATATATAAATATGGCCCTCATGGAGAAGAGTCGGTGTTTGAATTTGATAGTTTCTCAACTTATTCATCAAGAGCTTCAAATACATCTAAATTTAAGTCTGAAATTCTTTTCGGTGTTTATAATGATGAGTTAATTGCTGAATATGCCGATTTCCTTGGTGATGGGGAGAGTCTACGTATTGATGATCCGGAGGATATTTTTGATGTAGATACTGATGACTACAGATTTACTCGCCTATTTGAAACAGGAACTGATTTCTCAAAGAGATGGGTAACAGAAGGTGATTATGAAACTATTATTCCAGTGATTCGTTTAAGTGAAGTTTACCATATCATGTCGGAGTGTATGATGAGAATGGAGTCTGCATACTACAACAGGGATAAAGCTATTTTAGTACTTCAAGAGCTTCGTTTTGATGGACGTGGATGTGATGCCTCTATTGCAGTGAGATTGGATGGTAAGAGTGATAATGAAGTTCTTCGAGCTATCTGGAACGATGTATTGCGCGAAAGTATGGATGAAGGTCGTGCTTCATGGACTTATAAGCGTACAGGTGAAGGTTTCCACGACCTTGAAGGTCCACTACCTCTACCGAGAAAAGAGACAGATTATCTTGGGCTATAATTTTAATTAATATTATAAAACTATGAAAAGAATAATATATAGTTTATTTCTACTCTCAGCAGTAGTAATGACAAGTTGCAGTATAGATGAAATTGATGTTTTTCAAGCAGATACTATATATGTAGAGTTTGGAGATGATGAATATTCAACTAGTTTCCTTGAGTATCCGGGCAAAACAGAGGTAGTGTATAACTTACCAATCAAGATGCATGGAACAACTCTTACGGAGGAGAGAGAGATAGTTATTAGTGCAGATTCGACATCTACCGCTGTCGAAGGCGTTCACTACAAATTAGCAGATAAATATGTTATGCCTGTGGGGGTTTATGAGGCGACTATACCAATAACATTGATTCTTACCTCGGACATGGAAGATGTGACATATAAATTAGTGCTAAATATAAATGATTCAGATAATGTTGGTAGGGCAGAAGATAAACAAACTATATTGTCAATAAACAATCAGATATTTCAGCCTGACTGGTGGACTAAAAGCTCCGTTGTATATAAAAACCTTCTTGGTGCCTACTCTCAAAAGAAATTTGAGTATTTTATTCAGGTTACGGGAGTGTCGGATATGTCTGATATGAGTTATGCAGAGATGCTCGGCTATACTGTTGAGTATAAAAATTGGCTTGATGCTCAAGATCCACGTGTGAGGGATGAAGATGGAGATATTATTGAATTAGTATTTTAGAACAAAAAAATTATTAAGTTATGAGAAAAATATTGTTTGCATATTCGTATCATTGGCAGTTATCGGCTGTTTCAAGGATAAGGGTAATTACGATTATAAAGATGCGCCAGTATTGGATGTTGAGAAGTTGTTAGAGAATGTTAACTTCCCAAGTGGTATCACAAATCAAGAGTATGTATATGAATTAGATATACCAGACTCACTACTTGAGATATATGATTTTCAGTGGGAGTCTTATTATGAAGATTCATTAATGGTTTATAGTACTGGAACTACATTGAGGTTTACGCCAACTGAAGCTAAGAGGTATAGTATGACTCTTGTTGCTACTGATAAGGTATTTAAGAGAGTATCAACAGTGGAGAACGGATTCTCTATTGAAGTTCTTAATAACTACGCGGGAAATGCATTCTTCGTTCTTGGAGAGGCAGATGGTGAGGTTGTATTGTAAATTATTCAACCAAAACACGACTATGTAGAATCGGTATATCAGCGTACAGGGTATAATGTTGTTAAAAATCTAAACACAACGCTACCTGCAAATCCAAAGAGGCTACATATTGCACATGCACGTGGATTCTTTGATCAAATAACATTTCAAACGTTTGCTGATATCTCACTTTTGGTTGAATGTGAAAGCTCATTAGTGTTTCTATCAAATCTTGCACCATTCCCTATATATACTACTCTTAATGATAATATAATAGATGTTCAACCAACTTTCGAGTTTAAAACATACTATCATGCATATAATAATGGCATGTTGGTCTCTAAAGATGGTACATTCTATCGTAAGATTAAAGAGCCAGGAAAGGTTGATAATCATGAATCGCCGTATATTGCATATAATTATATCTATGATGATAAGGTCCATATCGTGGATGACATAATTGGTCGATATGCCGATTATCAAAATCACAGGCGCTACTTGCTTGGTTTGATATTAAAAGATGCTGATGGAAAACGCTTTGTGAAGTTTACTGATCCAGATGAAAACTATACAGTTGTAGACTATACAAAACCCTTCGAATATAAACCAATTTCAGATGCTAATGCGATTAATAACTCTGTTGATTTTAATAATATCGGCGATTGGGAGTTAGTATATAGCTATGACATTGAATTTGATAATATCCAAATGGTATTCATGAAGAATGGTGTTGTTAAGTACTTGAAAGTGACAAGGGTCTCTGATAGTAGTAATAACTACCTGTCTATTGAGACTAATGATTTCCCGAATTCATCAATAATTGATGCAAATACAAGGTTTGTAACTCAAGATACAGAATATACATTTATATCGAATGGTAACACGCTTTATAAGTACACATTCTCATCGAATACACTGGAGGCCTACTACACTATTCCAAGTGGCGAGGCGATTACTGCTCTATGTTTTAATGCTCAACAAAATGAGCTGTTAGTGGGTAGCGATAGTGGTAAAATATATGTTATCAATGTTGTTCGCGATATGAACTTAACGGATAATGAAAAACTATTAAGCACTATTGAAGGATTTACAAAGATCATAGATATAGATTATCGCTTTAAAGATTTATCTACTGCTCAATACTCTGGTTACGAAAGTAATAGTAGATATTGGGATTAATAAAAAAACTAATTAGTCGACCCTTAAAAAAGGCTGGCGAAGATTTTTGGCTTTGGCCGAGTGCTTTTGGGGTTTATCTCGCTTTAGTGTAACGGGTTTACTCCGAAGTGAGATAGAGACCAAAAGCGCCAGCCAAAAGTGAAAATATTGCCAGACTTTAGCTATAAAACTGAAAAAGCTGGTAGAAAACAAAAGTCACCCCAAAGACTAAATCTGTAAGTATCAGTTCGGTGGACCTTTTTTAAGGGGCGACTAATTACTCTCATCTTAGATGAGAACTTTGATGAGAGTAATTTTTTAAAAGACACAAAATGAAATCAATACTTAAGATAAGTAATTTATCACACAGATACTCATATCAATGGGCTGTACAAAATATCAATATTGATATAACAACTCCGGGTATATATGGGTTACTTGGTGCCAATGGTGCTGGTAAATCGACAATTATGAATATTGTGTGTGGCGGATTGTTACAAACGGAAGGCGAGATAATAATTGGCGATATTGATGTCAATAAAAACCCTATCCAAGCAAAGAAAGGGATAGGCTATCTTCCTCAAAAAGCTCCATTATATTTAGATCTTACGGTTGAGGAGTATTTACTTCACTGCGGAAGTATTCATTATATACCCAAAGAAGAGCTTACAATTAGGGTCGACGAGGTACTTAGTAAGTGTAATATTACACATTTTAGAAATAGATTAATAAAAAACCTATCAGGTGGGTATCGCCAGCGCGTGGGAATAGCACAGGCTATTATCCATAATCCAGCAGTTGTTATTCTTGATGAGCCTACTAATGGGCTTGATCCGAATCAAGTGCTGGGTGTTCGTGAGCTAATACGCGAAATTGCCAAGGAGTCGACGGTTATAATGTCGACACATATTTTACGCGAGGTTGAAGCACTTTGCGGTTATATCTATATGATTGACTCTGGAGAGATAGTATTCTCCGGTGAGATAGATAAATTTTATAACTATATAAAACCAAATTCTCTACATGTATCATTCCTTGCACAACCTACAACAGAGGAGGTTTCTGTTATCAACGGGGTTACAGATGTTGAGGAGTTAGGTGGTAGTTGGTATCGCATTACATATGATAGTGATAATTTCAATGTAGCAGATGTTACAAGAATTAGTGTTCAACGCTCGTGGCGTATGAATGAATTGAATATCGAGGGTAGCTCCCTCAATAAGATTTTTGCCCTACTTTCTAAACATAAATAATCGAAATAAGTAATATGAATTCTAAAATTAGAACAGTAGTAGAAATAGCCAAAGCGGAGCTTAAAGAGCTATTCTACTCACCCATTGCGTGGGTACTATTGGTGGTTCTTGCCATTCAAACAGCTCTCTCGTTTAATGACTCACTTGAATCTTTGGTCAGAGCGGTAGAGATGAATCGCACTCCCCGCTCGGCAACGGACTCTCTATTCATGTCCACACCTAAAGGATTATTAATAACTATAATTCAATCGATTGGATTTTATATTCCACTTATAACAATGGGATTGATAAGTCGCGAGTTTAATAGCGGCTCGATAAAGCTACTATATTCATCGCCGATAACCAATTTGCAGATTGTTATGGGTAAGTTTTGCGCAATGATGGTATATTCGCTTGCGCTTATTGGAGTACTATTGATTTATCTGCTATTTACTGTGACGGTTGTTGATAATCTTGATATCCCATATATCCTTTCGGGGCTTTTTGGGCTATTCCTTTTGATGTGTACATATGCTGCAATCGGTATATTTATGTCGAGTTTAACCAATTATCAAATATTAGCAGCAATATATACATTTACAATATTTTCACTGTTAAATATGGTTGGCAGCTTAGGACAAGGGACACCGTTTCTTAGGACTATAACTTATTGGTTATCGCTGCGTGGTCGCGTAGGTGAATTTGTACGTGGATTGATATGTACGGAGGATATTTTATATTTTGTGTCAATCGCAGCTTTCTTTATAGCTTTAACTGTTATTCGTCTAAATGCGGAGCGTCAAAAATTACCTTTCAGAGCAATATTCAAAAGGTTCAGTATTGCTTTAGGAGCACTTATTGTGATTGCCTTTATAACAACAAATGCTAAATTTACATATTATTGGGATACTACTCACAGACAAATAAATACTCTTGTTCAAGATAGTCGTGATGTGTTATCTAGAATAGATGGTGAGTTAACGATTACATCTTATGTGAACTATCTTGATACGGATGCTGGCTTTGGTCTACCGGAGCAATTTATGAGTACTCATGATAGATTTAGAAAATACACCCGTTTTAAGCCAGATATAAAATTTGAATTTGTTTACTACTATGATGAAATATTAGGTGTGTCGCTTTCAGAAGAGGATAAAGCTAAAACCCTTGAACAGAGAGTATTCGATAAAGCAAAATTTTTCGAGCGCGACACCTCGGTATTCTTAAAACCATCGGAGATAAAAAAGATAAGAGATTTATCTTCTGAGTCAAATAGATTTCATTACGTTATGACAACAGAAGATGGCAAGGAGTCGATACTTAGGATTTTTGATGATAATCGTAGAATCCCCGACGAGGAGCAGATAACAGCTTCACTAAAACAGTTGGTTGACTCTCTTCCAAAGGTGGGAGTAGTTTCGGGTTATGGAACACGAAATATCAATGGTAAAAGAGGTTCAGATTGTAGTAACCTATTCACCAATAGAAGGGTGCGAGGTAGTCTAATAAATAATGGTTTTACTATTGAGAATGTTGATTTAGAGACCGGAGCAAATATAGATAACGTCAACTTATTAATTATACTCGACCCATCGGAGGTATTGAGTGACAAAGCGAATGAGAACCTAACCAAATATATTAATTCTGGCCGCGACCTATTTATCACAACAGATGTTGAGAATCGAGAGGGTGGTAAGGCTCTTTTATCTCATTTTGGTGTAGGTGTCAAGGATGGAATTGTTGCGAATATCTTAGAGGATAATGATTATAATTTGACATTTAGTTATCTATCAAAGAGTGCTATCCCTAAGGAGATAAATGACCTTCAAACGCTTATAAGTTATAACTATCCAGTTATATTTAATGGTGCTTTAGCTCTTAATATTGTTGCTGAAAATGATTATGGCTTTAAGGCAGACACCCTAATGTCAAGTTCTCCTCGTTCATCGTGGTTAGAGCTACAAACAACCAATTTTGTTGATGAAGTTGCGGAGATGGATGCTAAAACAGGGGAGTCAAGAGGTCCAAAGATATTAGCATTATATCTATCACGTGAGGTTAATGGGCGCAATCAGAGAGTTATGATTTTCGGAGATACAGATTTTGTGTCTAATAATGAAGTATCTATCAAGCGTAAGGTGCTAAGTAATATGAACTACACCTTAATCAAGGGCTTCTTCCGTTGGTTGAGTAATAATGAAGCTCCTGTTGAGGTACGCTATACCGCTTCAAAAGATAGAAATATGAGTTTAAGGCTTGAAGGATTGATAATAGTTGAAAAGATATTCCTTTATGGTATACCTCTAATCTTTATGTTATCGTACCTATTAATTAATGTTAGAAGAAGAAATAGATAATGGAGAATAGTATATTAAAAATAGAGAACCTATCGCACAAATACAGTGTTCAGTGGGCACTGCGTGATGTGAGCTTTGATATAACAAAACACGGAGTATACGGGCTTTTAGGCTCTAATGGTGCGGGGAAATCAACACTGATGAATATTGTTTGTGGTATCTTTAAGCAGACTTCAGGTGATGTATATATCAATGGAGTAAATATAAAACAAGACCCTAATATTGCTAAAAGATATATAGGTTTTTTACCACAACAAGCACCACTATTGCATAATTTAACAGTTGAAGAGTATCTTCGTTATACCGCTTTTATGCGCGAGATGGCTCCTCGTGATGTTAAAAAGGCGGTGGATAAGGCGATAGAGCTTTGTTCAGTTGGAAATATGCGTAGGCGTGTCATAGGAAACCTATCAGGTGGTTATCGTCAACGTGTTGGAGTTGCTCAATCAATAATTCATTCGCCAAGTGTTGTCGTAATGGACGAACCAACTAATGAACTTGACCCTAATCAGATATTAGAGGTTCGTAACTTAATAAAAAGTATTGCTGAGAAGCATACCGTGCTACTTTCTACCCACAACATGGCAGAGGTACAGGCGGTTTGTGAGACAATTAATATGATTGAAAAGGGGCGTTTAGTATTTGCAGGTACCGTGGATGAATATAATAGCTATATTCAGCCTTCATCTATTATAGTGCAGTTAGTGAGTTCGCCAAGCGTTGAGGAGTTGCAAAGTAAGATAGTTGGTCTTTATAAGGCAGAGAAGATAAATAATCATAAGTATAAATTACAATTTCCTGATGCGCAACAAGCGATTGAACAGGTTATTGAGTTGGCAGTAGCTCACAATTGGGAGCTTACGGAAGTATATCAAGAGCGTAGTTCATTTGATGATATATTTGCTGCGTTATCCAAAAAATAATAATAGAAAAAAGAGAAAAAATGAAGATAATTTTTGATATTGCAAAGGCAGAATTAAAACAGATGTTTTACTCTCCAGTAGCATGGTTCGTATTGATTTTTTACACCTTAAAGGTGGGGATAGGGTATGTGGATATTACCGATGGAATTGTTTCACATTACAGTTTCGGAAAATGGATGAATCCAGGGATAACAGACTATATATACTCATCTTTCCTTAGCGTTTTTGGTATAGCGCAAGAGAGTCTATTTATTTTGATACCTTTACTTACAATGGGATTGATGAGTAAGGAGTACTCCAGCGGCACAATAAAGCTACTCTATTGTGCGCCGGTGAGAAATAGTCAGGTGGTGATAGGAAAATACCTATCTATGGTTATTTTTGGGCTTATAATAGTGGTTTTTCTATCACTTATAATGATTCACTCGTCGCTTATTATTAAAGATTTCCAGATTTTTCACGTAATGGCGGGAATTTTGGGACTTTTTCTTCTGATTTGCGCCTATTCCGCTGTGGGTCTTTTTATGTCAAGCTTGACAAAGTATCAGGTAATTGCAGCTATTTTAACAATAGCCACTCTTGGAGGTATGAGTGCTATTGATGGTGTAGGAGAACAATATCCGCTCATGCGTGAGATAACAAGATGGTTGTCACTTAGTGGTAGGACATCGGGTTTAATAAATGGATTGATATGTAGCGATGATATTATATACTTCGTTATGATTTCTATTGCATTTATTATTTTTACAATAATAAAAGTTAGTAGTGATAGGGTTAAGGGGAGCAAGATAATAAATTTTTCAAAATATATTGCGGTAATCGCCATGTTATCAGTTATAGGTTACTTCTCTTCTCGCCCTCACTCGCTACTTTATTACGATGCAACTGATGGAAAGACAAATACACTACCGGTTGCTACGCAGAAACTTATAGGCGAGATAGATGGCCCTGTTGAGGTTATATCATATGTTAATGTGTTAGGTACTGGTCGTATGTTTTATAATTATGATTTTAGATTATACCGTAAATTTGTTAGATTTAAGCCTGATTTAAAATTTCGTAATGTTTTCTACTATGATTCAGTGTATAATGCGGCTGCAAAGATTTATAAGCAATATCCTGGTAAGACAAATAGAGAGATAATGAAGGAGATTGTCCGTTTAAATCGACGCGATACACTTGATGTTCTAAACTCTGAAGAGGTGTCTAAATATGTTGACATCAAGAACGAGCCAATGTATTGGATACGTGTAATGAAAGATAAAAATGGGAAGGAGGTTATTCTTAGGACATTTGATGAGTGGTTTAAGAGCCCTAAACAGCAGGAGTTTACAGCTGCGCTTTACAATTTAAAACATGGAGCACCGAAAATAATATTTACCACTGGTCATAGGGAATTATCTCCATTTAGTAAAGGTGATAGGGGCTACAATACACTATTTACACAAAAGACTTTCAGATATGCACTGCTGAATCAAGGTTTTGCTATTGATACATCTCCTATCACAAATGATATGTGTAAGAGTGCTGACCATATGTTTATTGCAGATCCTCAAAAAGAGTTTACCGATGAAGAGATGGCAATTCTCGATAAATACATAGCTGAAGGAGGAAATATCGTTATACTTACCGATGTGGGGCATAGTGATGCTACTGTAAAACTATTGAGTAAGTTTGGCGTTGTGGCAAGTAAAGAACCTCTTTATAGTAATAATGAGAATCTTGATAAGGAGATTGTGGTTAGCAAGGTATCTCCAGAGATAAAGTCGGTAGGAGCACCATTGTTAAGTGATATGGCTGCTAAGGGTAGAGAGATTGCATCAAATGGTGTTTTGTCGCTCGACTACTCAAAAGTAAAGGGCGGATTTAGTGCTGCGCCACTTCTTACCGTAGGGGATAAAGCAACGGCTGTTGCACTACATAGAGAGATTAATGGGAAGCGGCAGAAGATAACTATTTTTGGGGACTCTAACCTATTTAATAATGTAGAGGTAACAGTTGATAGAAATGGTGTTGTATCGTTTAATTTAACCCTTCTTCATGGTCTTCTTAGTTGGTATACTGATGGAACATTGCCAGCTAACTATCCAGGTAATGTTCAGCCAGATGATAACTTTTATATGCGTAAAACAGGAGCTATCTTCACAAGGCTATTCTTCATATGGTTATTGCCACTATCATTCTTGGTATTTTTTGGTGTTATATGGATACGACGCAGAAGTAAATAAAAATAGTTAATAAGATAAAATTATGAGTTTTACAATAGATAAACAGACCCTAAATGATTTAAATATCTTTGGGAAGAGTGGTCAAAAATCGATATTCGCTCTATATAA
>CAYIZU010000001.1:35770-36006 GCA_964367795.1 uncultured Rikenellaceae bacterium
TAATCATGCTAAGACATATGGTGGCTCTAAGGTTTTGGAAAATATATTTAGTTACCCACTTAGTGAGTACTCTAAGATTAATGACAGGAGCAATATAATAAAGCATTTCATGACTTCATCTATTAGGTTCCCTTTTTCGGTTGATATTCTTGATAGTGTTGAAAGTTACATAAATGAAACTGATAGGCGGACACAACTTAACAGTAACGAAAATATTGTTAATATTAAATTTAAAG
>CAYIZU010000002.1:0-9643 GCA_964367795.1 uncultured Rikenellaceae bacterium
TAATATTTTCATTAACTCTAATCTCCACTCCGTACCATTGCGACAATTGAATAGCAATGTCATTCAAAGATATATTGCTGAAGATAAATTCATCGCGTAACCATCCAATATAACGATTTACATCTACCTTTGTAATTTTATAATTATCGTCGATATTTGTTGTTAGCATCTCCGATGGTTTTAACATAACCTCTATATTACGACCTTCCAGCGTCACGCCAACACTTCCTTTAACTAAAATAGTTCTGAAATCCTCCTCATTATAGTTATCTACATTAAACTCCGTCCCATAAACTCGTATCTGTTTACTTTTTGTTTTTACAACAAATGGCACATCCATTTTTTTCACTTTGAAGTAAGCCTCACCTCTAAGCTCCACAACTCTGTTTTTGAAGTTTACACTGTAAAATAAGCTACTATTAGCGTTAAGTATTACCTCCGAACCATCAGGTAGTATTAGTGTATGCTTAGTAGCTTTAGGAACAATTATCTGATTATACTCTACAACATCATCACTCTTTTTCTCCTCATTAATCACCTCTTTTAAATTTGTCACACTCTTATTGTCTAAACTAACCTTTTCGCCTTTTGCAGTTAGTAGAATTGGAGTAGTAATCTCCTCTTGATTAGTTGCTACCGCCGTTTTTTCTATCGTATCAGTACTTTTAGGGGTAGATAAAAGTAAAGATATTATCAGTGCTGCGGCAGCTGAAGTCGATACAAATAGAGCAATGAGGCGATTACGTAACCTTTTCTCTCTTTTTCGACTGTTTAATTCACTTATTAATCGGCTTAATGATTTGTTATAATCTTTTTCAATATCTGATAACTGAGATAGTTTTTCATCTACCACATCACTACTCTTTAGTTTATCTATAACTTGCTGAATATCAACGCCACTATCATCAAGGTAACTTTTTACCTCGGCACCTCTATTTTCGTAATCTTTTACATTAGCTACGAAATTAATAGCCCTTTCCACACTTTTCAAATCCATATTTCTGCTTTTTTTACTAATACAGTTTAAAAGAGAAAATCTACCAAAAAAAAGAGATAAGTTTTTCAACTCATCTCTTATATTTTTAATAATGCACTTATTATCAGTAATTTATCCATTGGGATTTTTTTCTTTAAAATCTTTATAGCCTCATTCTTACGGTTATACACTGTTTGTATTGGTTTCCCTAATCTTTCTGAAATTTCACTCGGTGAGTAACCCTCCAAAAATAGTTGTAGTATTGCAGCAAGGTTATCAGGTAGCAATCCAAGTGAGTAGTCGATTAACGAAAAAAATTCATTCTCAATAATCTCAAGCTCGCCGTTGCTTGTCGTGGTGGTTGATTTTGAATATTTTTCCGCTATTTGCGTATGATCGAGTTGATTTAAGAAACTATTTTTAATGGATATATACAGATAAGCCTTTATCCCTTTAATTGAATTAAACTGCTTTTTCGACCCCCATAGTTTGACAAATACGTCATGTACAATATCTTCACTCCCCACGCCAACGCCTCGAAATAACGATTTGGCATAGAGATTAAGTTCTCTATACATAAGTGAGTAAATTGTTGAAAAAGCATCAACCTCTTTATTGTTGAAATCTCGTAATATTTTCTCCATAAAACAAATTTCTATATGCAAATATATAAAAAATATTCGATATACAAATATTTATAATCGGATATGCAGGGTAAACACACGAAAAAAATTAATTTTAGCAATAAAGTAAAGGTATTAGAAGCTGTAGAAATCATATTGGCTATGACTTTCAGTAATACCCCTTTTTAAATGCTATTAATCAACCAATTAGAGTCCATTAAACATACTTTATCTACTCTTAATTTGAAGAGTTATGATTGAAACTGATATTATTGCTATTCCTATGATTGAGTATATATCTGGACTCTCATTACTAAGAAAACACCAACTTAAGATAACTCCAAATACAGGAACAAGAAATTTCCAGACATTCAATTCAGATACCTTAACCGTTGGTAATTGCAATAAATAGTACCATACTGAAAAGCCTATTGCAGGTATCATTGAGAGCCATAGAATAGATAAATAAAATTTCAAAGAATATCCCAATATTCCCTTTGCTCCGTCGGGCTCAAAGATAAGAGATAAAAGATATAAAACAACACCTCCGAAGAAACATGAAAGTGCAATGAGAGCTATATTATCAACCTTTCTTTTACGTTTTACAACCATAATATTTGCATACGAACCTATAATATTACTCACAAGTAACAATAATATTCCAATGTAAAAATTTGGGTACTCATCAAATGATACGCTATTCTTAAGAGATATAAACACCACACCAGCCACTCCAAAAATGATTGATATTATCTTGCGAAGTGATAATTTATCATTAGATAGCGAGAAATGTGCAAGAATAGCAATAAAAAATGGTGCTCCACCAATTATTATTGCAGATACTGCGGCAGGTGCCATGTCAAGACCAACATAGAAAAGCCCATACTGACAAACAGTTTGAACAAAAGCAAAAAGAAGAATAAAGCCCATATCGCCCTTCAGCGAACGCCAATCATAGCGTCGAGCAATAAGTATAGGAACCAACATTAGTCCTGCTAACATAAATCTATAACCCGATAAACGCATAGGAGGCATCGTTTCAAATCCCAACTTAGCAAAAGCAAAGGCTGAGCCCCAAACGAAACAACATATTATTGCAAGTATAGCAATTTTCATCTTTTCACTATAACCACTACTCATTATCTCCGACTATTAAAGTAACAAAATCCTCCCTTTTCATATATTTCTGCGCCACCGACATAATCCTCTCTGGTGTTATACTCATTATCTCTGCCAGCTGACTATTCAAGTAGTTGTTATCGCGATTGTTTAATATATTCTCAATCGTTATATCGGCTATACCAAAAGGACCATCAAGAACGCGCATTATCTCACCAACCATAACACGCTTAACAATAATAAGTTCTTCCTCTCCTATTAATTCAACCCTCAAGCGCTCTATTTCCTTAAAAATCTCCTCTACCGCGCTGTCAGTAGCACTCTTCTCCACCTCCGTAGATATTGCAAAGTAGCCACTATCTTCAAGATTTATAACACCTGCAAAAACACCATATGTATATCCTTTCTCCTCTCTCAAATTACTTATCAAGCGAGATGAAAAATAGCCTCCAAGAATCATTGCCACCACCTGCATAGCCACAAAATCCGGATGCGTACGAGTAAATAGTAGTCGTCCAACTCTTACTACCGACTGATTAGCTCCCTGCCACTCCACATACTTATCTTTCAATGAGATAGTTGCCTCTTCCATATCCAGCGATCTCTTGCCCGTAGGAAATTTATCAGCAATAGATGAGATAGCATCAATATGTTCATTCGATAGCTTACCACTTGCCACAATAAAAAGGTTCTCACGATTATAATATTTGTTATAATAATCATGTAAGTCCTCAATTTGTAACTCATCCATAAGAGATTCATGATAGCTTCGACCATAATAGTGTGTCTCTCCAAATAGCAGTTTAGCAAACTCCTCTCGAGCAATAAAATCAATTTTTGCCCTCTGCATCTCAATATTACTCTTACGCTTGAAACGATAAATATCAAACTCCTCCTTCGGAAACATAGGAGATGTTAACATACGCGCCAAGAGCTCGATACCAACGCCAAAGAAACGCTCTAAGGCACAAAGTGTAATGACAGTATAGTCTCTATCAGTAGAGTAGTCGTAATAGATACCATAATAATCTAATAACTCTGATATTTCACGTGCAGAATAGCCCTCACACCCCTCACTCAACATGCCAGCTACTGAAGTGGAACAGAAAGGTTTATCTTGATATTTGGTTCCAGCGCGAAAGATAAAACTAACGCGCACAACATCATACTCGTTAAAGGAAAGGGTATATAGCTCTACACCTCCCGCTGTTTTGACTGTTTCAGCCATTTTTACCTTTACCTCCGAAGGTATTTTTATCTCAGGTGCAATCTCTCTATTTACCATCTTTAGCTTTATATATTAGTGTTGAACTTCTCTCCGGGCGAAATAACTTCTCAGCCGTAGAGGCTATCTTTTCGGGGGTTACACCCTTATAAATCTCAAGCTCTCTGTTTACATAATCAATATCTCCTATCATATCATAGTAGCCTAAGTTCATAGCCTTATTCATTATGTTTAACTCTCCAAAGATGGTATTAACTTCAAACTTATTCTTTACCTTTTGAAGCTCCTCAACACTTATAAGTTCGCTCTTCATACTCTCTAATTCCTGCCACAGTGCCACCTCTGCCTCTTCAATAGTAACGCCATCGGATAGGTGCCCTGTAACTACGAATAATCCCTGCTCTATATCGCCTGTGAGATAGGCATTAGCCGAAGTTAATATCTGCTTTTTACGCACAAGGTTCTGCAATAAACGCGATGATTCACCATTGGATAATATATCCGAAATGGTATCGCACACGGCAAACTGCTCACTCATACGATTCTCCATTAGGAAGGTTATATATATAGCTGTAATGGGAACTTCGCGTTCAACCTCTAAACGACGCGCCTCGATTGGTTCTGGCTCCGTTGGCAACTGTTTAGGTATCACTACTCTACCCTCAATATCTCCAAACCACTTTTCCACCAAAGGAAGTACCCCCTCCATGGTTATATCTCCCACAATAGATAGAATAACATTCGATGGGGTATAATATTTATCGTAAAAGGCACGCACATCGTCAAGGGTGGCACCCTCAATGTGGGATACGTCACGCCCTATAGTGGCCCATCGATATGGGTGCTTCGTGTAGCTTAACTCACGCAATAACTGCCACACATCACCATAAGGTTTATTAAGATAGCGTTGCTTAAACTCCTCAATAACCACCTTCTTTTGAACCTCCAGAGAGCGTTCGTTGATATCCAGCAGCCTCATCCGGTCGGATTCTATCCATAAAGCTGTCTCCAGATTTTCCTTTGGCAATACAACGTAATAGTCTGTATAGTCATTATTTGTAAAGGCATTATTCTCTCCCATAGCAAGCTGCACAGGAGTATCGTAGTCTGGAACATTAATTGAGCCCCCAAACATAAGATGTTCAAAAAGATGTGCGAAACCGGTTCGCTCTTCATCTTCGTTCTTCGCTCCAACCTTATATATAAGGTTAACAGCCACCATAGACGACGCTTCGTCTTTAGAAATTAAAAGTGTTAGACCATTATCTAACACTTTTTTTTCATAATTAATCATAAGTTATCTGCTATTAAACGCGGCAGCTATTTGGTCTGCCATCTCATTTATACCCTTTTGTAACTTTTTGCCTATCATCATTTTCATCATCATATTAAGTTTAGCATGTGCAGTAAGACGCATGCGCGTATCACTATCGGAAACTTTATGAAGTTGCACCCAGAAATAGAACTCAAAAGGCATATCATCGCCTGTAACTTTTATTAACCTATTCTCCTCTTTATTCATAATAACCAGGCTAAGAGTAAAACCCTTAACCTTAAATGAACAACTATCCTCTGTTGCCTCCCAACTCTCCACCTTATCTGCAAGGATAGGGGTAAAGTTAGTAAATTTCGACAACGACTCGTATATTACATAATCAGGTTTATTTATAGCAACCTGATGGCTCTCATATTTCTCCATATAAAACCTCTCTCTACAAAATCAACATTGCATCACCATAGGCATCAAATTTATACCCCTCCTTTATTGCCACGTCATAGGCATTCATAAGGTTATTATACCCCGCGAATGTTGATACCATTATAAGCTGCGTTGACTTTGGTAAGTGAAAATTTGTCACCATCGCATCTGCAACCATAAAATCATAAGGGGGCATAATAAATTTATTTGTCCATCCACTGAACGGTGTTATACACCCCTTTGTTGTGACTGTTGTCTCTAAAGCACGCATCACAGTTGTTCCAACTGCACAAACTTTATGCCCATTACTACGAGCCGCATTGACAAAATTAACAGCCGACTCACCAACCTCCAACTGCTCTGAATCTAATTTATGTTTAGATAAATCTTCAACATCAATGGTGCGATAATTACCAAGACCTGCATGCAAAGTAATCTCTGCGATATTTACACCCTTTATCTGTAATCTCTTAATAAGGTGTTTACTAAAATGCAATCCAGCAGCAGGCACAGTTACCGCTCCTTCAACCTTAGCAAATATATTTTGATAGTTCTCCTCGTCATCTGGCTCAACCTCATTCCTTATCCAACGAGGTAGTGGCGTTTCACCCAAAGAGTACAAACATTTGCGGAACTCCTCATGCGTTCCATCGTAAAGAAATCGAAGTGTACGACCTCTTGATGTGGTATTATCTATTACTTCGGCAACAAGCTCGTCGTTATTAAAATATATCTTGTTACCAATACGTATCTTACGAGCGGGATCAACTAAAACATCCCATAAACGTTGTGTTTCATTAAGCTCTCGCAATAGAAACACCTCTATCTCGGCTCCCGTTTTCTCTTTATTTCCATATAAACGTGCAGGAAATACCTTAGTGTTATTAAACACAAAGCAATCCTTATCATCGAAATAATCGATAATATCTTTAAAAGTACGATGCTCTATCTCTCCCGTCTTACGATGTAAGACCATTAACCTTGCTTCGTCACGATTTGGATTAGGGTATTTTGCTATTAAATCTTGCGAAAAACCCTCAAAAGTGTACTGCGTTAACTTCATAAATATCAATTTTATATCAGGTATGTTTTGTAAAACGAAAAGACATTGTATTTTATTTTACAAAATATTTTTTTCTATAAACTATTTTTAAGAGGCGTTAAATGGATTCAAATAATATACACTCTAAACAACGTCCATCTTTACAATACACCTTATCTAACTGTAATATTGCTTGCGACTCATAGGCATCATTAATATTCAGCCCTTCACTACTCCACTCTTTTATCACTTTATATGATTCACCCTTTATGTTTCGTAACATTGTAACCATCTTCTCAATCACGTTATCATCAACAATATTCAAATGGTTGTGATATGCCATTACAGTTGGGATAACCACATTGATGATATATCTGTCAACAATATTCTTAGATATAGTTAATCTGCGATTAGGAAATTCATTAGAAGAAAAATCCCTATGATTCTTCCAATAGTTAGAAACCTCGCAGCTAAAAATTTTATATATATTCTCCAACTTATCCTCATAGGCTATCTGCGCAATAAACGATATATGCTTGCTAAGCAGTGCCGCCAACTGAGACATATTGTCAAATAGTTTATGCATATTAACGCCTCGCCAATCATACGTGGTAGAATATTTAACATTCAGCCTATTGCATATATCACGATAACGACCAAGCAGCTCTTGAAGATATTTATTATCACTGTCGCCATGCAAAAGCCCTGCGACACCAAAAACATATGCCTCCACATCCTCCGGAGTATGTAGCTCATTAACTATCAAGCCAATATTAACATTATTTGCCAGAATTGTCAACATGCGTCGTGCTAGAATATCAGACGGACGTAGCTTCATAAAGAGCATTTTAATAAAAACACCCTCCCAGTTACCATATTCAACAAATAAGTTCGTCACCTCATCTGTCTTGGTTTTCAATCTCTCAAATGCCAATCTATCAAGAGTATTTTGACGATATATAGAAGGAATCTGAGATAAAATATTTATGCAGACTCCCCGGTTTGAATTAATACGAGCTACTACCCTATCCATTAACTCCGGGTCAATGGTACATTTTAAAACTGGAGCCGCAATTGTTGCGCTTGGAACATCAATTATATTAACAACTGCCACCGCTATATTCTCCATATCTATATTATGGCGCGTGACGTAACCATTCCACTCTGATAGCTTATCAAAGAATAGAACTTTCCCACACATATTCCTACCATCAACCTCTATCTCTGCAGAATAAATTTCGGCTAACTCATTATGTGCCTCTCCAACAAAATCAATAGCAACACATTGATTATCAAGTGATTTAAACGCCGACGAGTATTTCTCATAATGCAACCACATATATCTCATTAGATATTTTAAGCTGGGTACCATATATTTATAATTTAAATTTTAACCCTTTCTCCTATATCAGGGA
Organism: uncultured Rikenellaceae bacterium; assembly: GCA_964367795.1. Lineage (GTDB taxonomy): Bacteria > Bacteroidota > Bacteroidia > Bacteroidales > Rikenellaceae > JADFUS01. The sequence goes on from CAYIZU010000002.1 coordinate 8,100, forward strand.
TTAAATAGTTAATATTTCTTCGTATCGCCTCACCTCTGAAAGCTATTGGAGGGTCGCTAAGAGGTTCATCCGAAAGGTCGAAAGTTCCATAGTGCATAGGTATTGTTACCCCTGCTTTCATGTCAATAGCCGCCAAAACAGCCTCATAAGGGGATATGTGATTATTCTCCATCAACCAACGTGGTTTATAGGCCCCTATACCAATAAGGGCATAATCTATACGTCCGAAAAGATTTGGTATCTCCTTAAAATGATCCCCGTAACCAGTATCTCCACTATAATATATACTCTTAGAGTAAGACTCCACGACAAAAGCACCCCATAGCCTCTTTCCGCCATCGCTTGCAGAACGCTTACTCCAGTGTTGCGATGGAAGAAATGAGAATTTCATGCTTCCATCTTTATACTGTTGATACCATGCCATTGGAACAACTTTAACGTTTGGCAGCCAGCGTCGAATTAATTCATCAACACCCATACCGCACAACACAACAATATTTGGCGACTGCTCGCACACCTGCTTGACACTTTTCTTATCAAGATGGTCAAAATGATCATGACTAAGCATTAAATAATCGATATTTTTGAAAATCGCAGGGTTGGCGGGCATCTTACTACGCCTACGCACAAAATATATACTTCCAAAAACTGGATCAAACATAAGTCGTTTACCATCAACCGACATGTAAAACGAATTATGCCCCAACCATATCATATTATCACCGTCAAAGCTATCTAACGACTCTATCATCTGCACCTTAGGCTCCCATTTTTCAAAGAACTTAGCTTTAAAATGAGGATTTGGCGATAATCGCCACTTAAGAACATTCTTAACCCCATGCTTAGCAGATAAATTTTTATTTACAAAATGACCCTTATGCACTCTATTACCTATCCATCCTTTTTTTATAAATGGTAGGTTATTATTTCTGACATGACTACTCCTCATATTCTTTCAACTCAAAAAAACATCTCCCTCGACAATAACACTACAATTATCGCCCCATACTATTAAAACATTTTTTTGAAATTAAATATTGTGCAATCTGCACAGCATTTAGTGCCGCACCCTTTTTTATCTGGTCTCCTACAGACCAGAAGAGGAAGCCATACTCATTAGATAAATCTTTTCGTATTCGCCCAACAAATATAGGATTCTTACCTGACACATCTAGCGGCATGGGATATAAGCCACTTTGAGGATTGTCGACCACGACAACTCCCTCTGCGTTACAGAAAGCCTCTCGCACCTTCTCAATATCAACTTTTTCACTACACTCCACCCATACAGCCTCGCTATGCGCTCTTAAAATAGGTACTCGAACACATGTAGCACTAACAGCAATATCGGCGTGCATAATTTTTCGTGTTTCATTATACATCTTAAGCTCCTCCTTAGTGTAATCATCATCTGCGAAGATATCCACCTGCGGAATAAGGTTATATGCAAGTTGATGGGCAAATTTCTCAACCACAACATTTTCTCCATTGACTATCGATTGGGTCTGCTGTTCTAACTCTGCCATAGCAGCTGCTCCAGCTCC
>CAYIZU010000002.1:9653-22098 GCA_964367795.1 uncultured Rikenellaceae bacterium
ACATGCACCCTTTTTATTGGATTGAGCCCCCCTATTGCATTAAGAGCAACAACTAATTGTATTGTTGTACAGTTAGGATTCGCTATGATTCTACGCGGATGATTAAGAGCATCTTCTCCATTAACCTCCGGAACAACAAGTGGCACGTTACTATCCATACGATAGGCACTTGAATTATCAATCATAATAGCCCCATGCTTTGTGATAGTATCAGCGTACTCCAAAGAGGTCGTTCCTCCCGCGGAAACAAATGCGATATCAACACCACGAAAATCATCGTTGTGTTGCAACTCTTTTATCACATACTCTTTATTGCGAAAATTAACTACAGAGCCAGCACTACGCTTAGAACCATATAATGTAAGCTTTTTTACCGGAAATTCAAACTCCTCCATAACACGCAGTAACTCAACCCCCACTGCACCACTCGCACCAACAATTGCTATATTCATATATTTTCTTTATGTCTACTATTTAGTCGCCCCTTAAAAAAGGTTCATCGAACTGATAATCACAGTTTTAACTTTTGTTGTGATTTTTGTTTTCTACCAGCTTTTTCAGTTTTATTGCTAGAGTCTGGCAATATTTTCGCCAGCCTTTTTTAAGGGGCGACTATTTACAATGCAAATATAACAAAAAAAAACTATTTGCAAAAATATTTTTGCAAATAGCCCTAACCTCTATTCATTAATTCGCGCCCCTCCATATATGATTGAAGTATTATTGTTGCGCTCACCATATCAACCAATCCTTTATCCTCTCGTCTTACACTTTTTTTAACGCCACCATCAATTATTGCCCGTTGTGCTATTTTCGAGGTAAAACGCTCGTCGCACATCTCGACACGCAAATTAGGCATGCGCTTTTTAAGGGTGCCAAGAAACGGTTGAATATATCTGTATGAGTCGGATAGTTCGCCGTTCATTTGGCGAGGTAGACCCACCACTAACAGCTCCACATTCTCTTTAGCAAGATAATCATCTAAAAATTTAAAAATATCTTTCGTATCAACTGTTGTAAGCCCCGACGCAATAATTTGAAGGGGGTCGGTTACCGCGACCCCCACTCTCTTTTTTCCGTAGTCTAAGCAAAGAATACGTCCCATAAAAATTATTATTTCTTAAAGAAACGTTTGTATAGTCCCTCAAATACCTGACCATGGCGTGCCTCGTCTTTGCACATCTCATGAACAGTATCGTGAATAGCATCGAAATTTCCCTGCTTAGCAAGAGTGGCAATACGTTTTTTGTCTGCACATGCTCCATGCTCTGCCTCCATACGCATAAGAAGATTCTTCTCGGTATTCCATACGCACTCGCCTAATAACTCTGCAAATTTAGCAGCATGTTCTGCCTCTTCCCATGCTATACGCTTATAAGCCTCTGCTATCTCTGGATAACCCTCTCTATCAGCTTGACGACTCATAGCAAGATACATTCCTACCTCCATACATTCGCCATTGAAGTGTGCTTTTAGCCCCTCAATAATTTCGGGAGTAGCATCGGTAGCAACACCAATAACGTGCTCGTCAGCCCATGTGAATTCTCCCTCAACCTCTTCAACTAATTTAAACTTATCAGCACTTACTTTACATAAAGGACATTTTTCTGGAGCCTCTTCTCCCATGTGAACATATCCACAAACTGAACATACAAATTTTTTTTCCATTTCTCATTTATTTAAAAGTTAAACCATTTTTGATACTGCAAAGATAGAGAATATTTTGACACTGCAAAATATTCTCTATATTATAATAATTTATATCCTAATAGATAAAATAAATAGATATCTCTACTTTATAACCGTTGCAGCATCTTGAGAGCCCACAATGACATTAATATTCGTGATATTAGTAATAGTACTATTAAAAAATATTGAACCGTATGATGCTCCAACTAAACCGCCAGCCATGTTAGATTCGATAGTACCTCCACTAACTCCACAATTCGCGAAATAGCTATTTTTAGCAACCCCCACAAAAGCTCCAGCACTGTTTTCTCCTGTAATAACAGGCCCCTCGATTGTTAAGTTCATAATCACAGCACCATCCGTCACGCCAAATAGGCCGGCATTGCCATCCGCACTAACAACTGACAAATCGATTATTTTATTACCATTACCATCGAAAGTTCCCCTAAATGGATTTGCCGCATCTCCTATTGGAGTTTGTGAGCTCGCCAAGGTAATATCGCTCATTAATATATACTTTACATTAGGATCGTTGCACCTAATGTTTCTCAATTCAGTAATCGAATATATAGGAGTGACATAATTTGTTCCGCTAACAGGAACTAAATTCGGAGGTAAACACTCATTATAGTTACCGCTTGGAACAAAGCCTGCTTTATAGGCTAGACCCAACGTGTGGGTATTATTGTAATCCACTATTGCTCCATTCATTTTATTTATAATATCGGGATTTGTATTCATAGTATATATATCAGTAACCGACTCATACTCGCCCGCAACACTATTTTCAGACACATTACCAATTCCCTTATTACCAATGAAATAACAGTCATCAACAAAAGGTGAACCATGTACATCAGAACGTAAATACCCCATCAACTCCCCCACATTAGGTGAATCAGCAGAACCTGTGATAGTTCCGGTATTGTAACATCCAATAATCTTATCTCTTCCCTCTAATCTACCAGCTATACCTCCTACACCATTATGACCAAATACAGAACCTATGTTATAGCAACCAACTATAGTAATGAGCGACTGAAATCCAGGTATGTTGTTAGAGCCAGCAATAATACCACCAACATTACTGCCAGTTGAAGATACCAAACCTCTATTATAACTGCCAAAAATAGAGCTCTCACTACCAACGCCAGCAATACCACCCACATTGTTATCAGCACTAACAGCTGCATCATTAACGCAGCCCTCAATATATGCATATCTTACAATTTCTCCTACAATACCACCAACTTTATCTGTTCCTTTCACTGAACCTCCAATCACGGAACAATTCTGAATTTTAGCTCCACCAGAAAATCCTGCAATAGCTCCAACATTTTTACCTCCATAAATTACAGGATTTCTGAGGGCAACATTCTTCACCACTGCATCATCACCAAGATATCCAAAAAGTCCTTGATACTCTCCGGATGTATTATTAAGATATAGGCCGTGAATGCTCTTGCCATTGCCATCAAAGACCCCAGTGAAAGCGGCACCTTGCTTACCAATAGGAGTCCAGTGATTTGCAGTACTACCCCCTAAGTGAATATCATTCATCAGAATATACTTCTTATCAAGGGTAAAAGTTAGCTCACCCGCCGCTCCAATTCTCTCAAATTCACCCTTAGTAGTAATTTTTATAAAATCACTTGTCTGTTCGACTGCTCCAACATTTGCAACATAATATTTACCTGCCTCATATTTGTTTGGCGCAGCTACAATAATAATTCGCTCCTTGTTTTCGCTCGTTGTTATTGTAAATTTTAAATCTCTCGAAGTAGTGCCGTTACCTGAAGGGTAAATCATAAAATATGTAGAATAGCTATTATCCGCCTCCTTAGTACCCGAATAGTTCATAGTATAGTTCATCTCTATGTAATTATCATAGCTTAACCTAACCTTACGCGGTGCTTCATCAGCATCCATTGTAAAATTAAACTGCACAATAGCCAATACATGGCGGAAAGTTATAGGAAGTGGGGTATTAGACGTTGCGTCGAATGTAAATTCGTCGCTTTTTAACCTTACAGCCTTATTAAGATGCCCAATAGTGGCATCCTGCATCTGACTTGTTATATCTAACGCTCTATCCTCCCAATCATTAAGTGTTGGGCACTCCTCTTTCGTCACCGCCGGCATAACGGCAATATAGTTTCCGCTTTCAACTGTTAAACCAGAGCTATTTTCGAAACGATTTCCAATGCCTGAATATGTAAATGTGCCAACATACTCACTGACACCAGAATTATACTTATATAGCGTAAAGGCATCTGTGTGCCCTGCATCATTTTTTTCCCAAGCAAAGCTTATCTTCTTTCCCAATGCATCGTGGTTAACAGCTACTTTAGTATCATGCGTATCATCATCTATGACAGCATCAAAAACCACACTACTATTTCCACTTAATTGGGAGTTATCAATAACCTCTTTTTGGCACCCTACTGCAAACAATGCAAGTAGAGCAGTAAATAATAATATTTTCTTCATAATTTTAAATTTTGAAAATTTAGAATCCATCTATTGTATTTTTGGATAATAACCACCTCCGTCATGATAGACTATTCCAGTGAAACCTGCGTCATAAATAGCGTTATTTAATATCCCTATTTTTGAGATAAATTCATCACCTGCCAACTCTTCATATTTACCTATAACCTCACGTTCCGAACTACTCCCTACGCCTACCTCTGAAAATTCATAGAAATAACAGTTTTTCAATATTGCCTCTGCATCAACCTGACCTATTAACAACCCTATATTAGTTGCATTGGTATTAGCATTAGAGAGCTGCACATAGCTTACACTGTAACATCCTACAACGGAGCTACTACCAGACACCCTACCTGCAATAGGAGCGCATGAACTCCCGTATGCAAACATGTTAGCTTGGCTATAACAACCAATAATATGAGAATCAGTATTATCAACTGAGCCCACGTATCCTGCTACACCACCAAGATTATTACGTCCGGTTATGGAATTGCCTAACAAATTCGCACAGCCTTTAATAATTGAAGCCTCAGCATAACCAACAACACCGCCCACATTATCAGCAGTTGCATTGCTAATTTTGAATGATTCATTATTACATTTTGTTATTGTGGTATTATAAGCTGCCCCTACAATACCTCCAATGTTTTCGGATATTACACTATTATCAGTATTTTCTGTGGTAAGTTCACCGCCAGTAGCAATACAATTGACGATTGTCGAGTTATATGCTTTTCCAATAAATCCTCCAGCATTACTCAATTTAGTTCTAATAGTAATAACGCTATTTTTAATTGTACAATCGGCAATATAAGTATCATTAGCAACCGCGACAAGTACTGCATTATTCTCCTTAGATGTAGCGATGATATTTGCATTTTCAATTGTTAAATTGGTTATTTTTGCAGATTGTGTTGCACCAAAAAGTGCAAAATTATCAGTATTAAGCCCACTAATATCGCTAATTTTTTTACCATTCCCGTTGAAAGTACCCATGAATGGATTCTCTGGAGTCCCTATTGGCCTCCAATAAATAGAGCCATGCATCCCATATACAACAATATTATTCATTAATATGTAGTGAACGTTTGGATTGCCTAAAATTAGATACCTAAGATCCGCCTCTGTGTATACAGGGATAACACTATTTGTTCCATAACTACTCGTCAGGTAAGGATGTGTATTATTTTGATCAACACCCCCGACATAACTCAAACCTTTAGATAAATTACCTCCATATTCCACAATTGCATAATTCATTGCGTTAAGGCGGTCTTCGTTATTTAATGAGTAGAATAGAGCTACGTTCGTATAACTACCAGCAACCTCATATTCACTATAATTTCCTACTCCCTTACCTTTATCTGGAATAGAATAATAATTACCCTTGAGAATAGGGGCATCAGTCTCTGCTACTGGGGCAAAACCTATAATACCTCCCACATTAGTAGTTCCAACAAGTTCCCCTGTATTATAACAACCTATTATCTTATTGTTAGCATTTAAAATACCAACAACTCCTCCAAGACTTGTAGGAGCAGTAATAGCTCCCTTGTTATAACAACCTATTATCGTTAACTCTGAAGGTGAATCATTAAAAAAATAACTACCCAAAACTCCTCCTGCCTTATCTGTCGTTGCAGTCACCGAACCATCATTGTGGCAACCAATAACATTACTGTTTGTACCTGAACCAACGACTCCCCCGGCACGAGATACCCCATTAACAGTTGCGTAATTTGAACACCCTTCTATCGTTGAATTATTGAGCGCACCGACAACTCCTCCAACATGTTCTTTACCTGTTATAGTACCTCCAATCACAGAACAATTCTGAATAACAGATGAACCAGACACTCTACACGCAAGTGCCGCCACATATGTATTACCTATAATTGTAGGGTTACTTATAACGACATTTTTTATTACTGCGCTCCCCCACACACTACCAAATATTCCAATATTATCATCATTTTCACTATCAGTGTACAGGCCAATTATTTTCTTACCATTTCCATCGAAAGTGCCGGTAAAATCGTTAATAGACACCCATTGATTACCAACACCCCCTTCTAAATCAATATCATTCATAAGGATATATTTCTTATCACGTGTGTACTCTGACTCTCCATGGCGACCAATTCTCCTGAACTCATCAGCAGTGGTAATTTGGATATAACCATCTGTCCTCTCCGCCGCTCCAACATTCGCTACGTAATATTTACCCGGTTCATACTTATTAGGTGCAGCTACAATAATAACTCTCTCCTTAGCCTCACTGGTGGTGATTGTAAATTTCAAATCCCTTGATGTGCTTCCATCGCCAGATGGATAAATCATGAAAAATGCAGAATATGTATTATCCTCTTGAGATACCCCCGAGAATGTTAATAGATAACTCTGCTCTTTCGTATCTCCATCACTCAATACCACACGGCTCGGCTTGATATGGTTCGACAATGTGAAATTAAACTGTACAATAGCCAATTCATGCTTAAACGTTACCTGTGGTACTATACCGCTTGATGAATTATAGTTAAATACATTACTTTTAAGTCTTACAGATGTATTTAAGTGACCAAGAGCCCCATCCTGCGTTTGAGTTGTTATATTTAATGCTTTATTCTCCCAATCGGTGAGTGTTGGGCACTCACTTCGTATCACAGCTGGCATAACCGCAATATAATCTCCATCGCGAAGAATCAATCCATCGGCCGCTGCGAATCTATTCCCAGAACCTGAATATACATAATTACCCACAAAAACATACTCCCCATCTACATTTTTATAAAGCGTAAAGGAATCGGTATGGCCTGTATCATTCTTCTCCCACGCAAAGCTTATCTTCTTTCCCACCGGGTCGTGAGTAACTGCTACCCTTGTATCTGTCTCTTCGTTATCTATATAAGCATCGAAAGCTACAACAGCATCATCCCCTACGTGGGAATTATCAATAATCTCTTTTTGGCATCCTACGGTGAAAAGTGCAACTATTGCGCTAAATAGTAATATTTTCTTCATAGTTCCCTCAATTAAATAGTTGGAAACATATCCCCACCTTCAAACATGTCTGGAGCCCCTATATTAGTAATAGCAATACCCTGCTCTAAGTTAATCTCTAAAACCTCTAAGGCTAAAGATTCGTAATTCTCTTTTTGTGTCTTCATAATAAATAGGTTTTTGGTTAAAATTACATATTATTTCTTCGTTTAAGTGTTTCAAAACTGAATGGATATTCAAATTTCTCTCCTCTATCATAACGCTCCTTGTGCACAACCTCCCAATCGTTTTCGTTAATTTCAGGAAAGAGAGTATCACCCTCATAATCCCTCTCAACAACTGTTAGCTCTATCTTATCACATAATGGTAGCATTTGACGATATATCTCTCCACCGCCTATAATAAAAATCTCCTTTTCCTCTCTCAAAGTAGCAAGGGCACTATCTATAGATGTAAAAACCTCGCATCCCTCTTGCGTATATTCACCATTTCGCGAAATAATAATATTCCGACGATTAGGTAACGGCTTACCTATCGACTCATAGGTCTTACGTCCCATAATAACCACCCCGCCGGTTGTTATCTTTTTAAAATGCTGCAAATCCTCTTTTATGTGCCAAAGTAGCTTATTAGCACACCCTATCATATTATTGGCAGCCATTGCCACCACAACTGTTATATTCATACTATTTATCATATTGCTATTGGCGCCTTTATCGTTGGGTGAGGCTCATACCCCTCTAACGTAAAATCACTATATTCAAAATCAAATATCGACTCCACCTTACGATTTATTATCATCATAGGCAACTCTCGCGTCTCTCTTGAAAGCTGCGTTTCTACCTGCTCAAAATGGTTCTTATAGATATGTGCATCTCCGAAAGAGTGGACAAAATCCCCAACCTCTAAACCCGTGACATGTGCTATCATCATTGTCAGTAGCGCGTACGACGCAATATTGAATGGAACACCTAAAAACACATCGGCACTACGTTGATAGAGCTGACACGAAAGTTTCCCATTTGCCACATAGAATTGAAATAGAGCATGACAAGGAGGTAGTGCCATATTCTCTATCTCACCCACATTCCACGCGGAAACAATGAGTCGACGTGAATCGGGTGAAACCTTTATCATCTTAATAACTTCCGATATCTGATCTATTACTTTCCCATCTGCACCACGCCATGAGCGCCATTGTGAACCATATACGGGACCCAAATCTCCATTCTCATCTGCCCATTCGTCCCATATCGTGACACCATTATCATTGAGATACTTAATATTTGTGTCTCCCTTTAAAAACCATAATAACTCATATATTATCGAGCGTAAATGCAACCTCTTTGTTGTTAAAAGAGGAAACCCTTTAGATAAGTCAAAGCGCACTTGATACCCGAATATACTTTGTGTACCCGTTCCTGTGCGATCTTCTTTCATCACACCGCGCTCTTTAATATCTTTTAAAAAATCAAGATATTGCTTCATTTATTTATAAAATTAGTTCTCCCAATCAAAAAACTCTTCATCAACACTATACTGACTATTATCCTCAAAGAGATGCAGGTTCGAGCCTACAAGCGACACATTACGAGCTAAAATTTGACCATCATCGGATTTAGTTAGTAGAAACTCAACGCCATCACCTATATTCAGCTCCCCAAAATTTCCATTGAAATCAACCTCGTGGAAAAAGATGTTACTTGGTTCTCCTTTAATAAATCCAAAATTGTGTTTAATATTAACAATCTCACTAACCCCCCAATCGCCTAAGGCAATATTGTTGTCACTATCATTATCTGTCTCTTTAGCCTCCTCGCGCGAAACAACCGGCGCACCCATCTCTATCAATAGCCCCGCTAACTCTTCGGGCGTATCGTCGAGTACCGTATTGACAATAATCGCGTGGTTAGATATAGCTATAAGCCCTTCATAGCAATTTGCTTCATGCTCCGCATCATCAACGCGTAGTATATCCCATCCTACAACCATAACATCCACACCTCGCTGTTTAAGTAGCTCTACAATATGCATATAGGCACCGCTACCAGCAATTATAACAACTATATCTGGACAATCTGAAACAACTCTATCATAAACCCTTAACGATAGTGCACTACAAACCGCAGCATCATCGGCAGCACCATTAAATGAGGAGATTATCGGCTCATACTTTATATTTGCAGTATAAAGGTTATCTAAGTTTATCCTCTCCCAATATATAAGATTCTTTCGTTGTATCATCTTATCGGTTGACCTTCGAGAGGAGAAACTTACACTCTCGGCAATATAGGCTCCACAACCTACCCCTAAAGCCAACTTCTCAACACTTTTGACAATATAGTTATGAAGTATCGAAACATTAAATCGATACCCCATGATATTATTAGTTGCATAATATTTGGCAACCTTGCTTATATAGTTACCATCATAGTATATAGCAACACTTTTGTTACTCAATAAACCCATTAATTATTCCTCCATTGCCTTAAGTGCAGGCATCTCTTTTCCTTCAATATACTCTAAGAGCGCGCCACCTCCTGTTGAGCAAAAGCTAACTCTATCCGTTAAGCCAAACATATTGACACATGCCACCGAATCACCTCCGCCAATGAGTGAAAATGCCCCATTAGCAGTTGCTTCAACAATAGCATCTGCAACAGCGCGCGAACCGTTAGCAAATTTAGGCATTTCAAAAACCCCCATAGGTCCATTCCACAGGATCGTCTTTGCTTGGCGTATCTCACTTGCAAATTTCTCCGCACCTTTATCTCCTATATCTAAACCCATCCAACCATCTGGAATATTATTAGATGGATATATTGCACTGTTAGCATCATTACTGAACGCATCTCCGCAGAGAGAATCTTCTGCGATTAACAGTTTGACACCTCGCTCTTCTGCCCTCTTAACAACGCTGTGTGCCACATCAAAATAGTCTGTCTCACATAGGGAGCTACCGATATTACCGCCATCAGCAGCCATAAATGTATAGGACATACCTCCACCTATTATTATTGTATCGACCCTATCAATAAGCTGCTCAATAATTGTTATCTTTGAAGAGACCTTCGAGCCACCAACAATAGCCACATATGGCCTTTCAGGCAAATCCAACACGCGCTGCACACTTGAAAGTTCACGCTCCACGAGATAGCCATACATCTTATCATTTGGAAATAGTTTCGGAAGTAATACCGTTGATGTAGAGGCTCTGTGTATAGCTCCAAAAGCCTCAAAAACGAAGCAGTCACCTAAAGATGCCAAACTATTAGCAAAGTTCTCACTCATACCCTTCTCCCCATCATTGAAACGCAGGTTTTCGAGCAAAAGAACCTCTCCAGACTTTAAATTAGCCGCCATAGCTTGGGCATTATCTCCCACTGTATCAGTGGCAAACAAAACCTTTGCATCAATACACTTCTCAATAGCGGAAACAATATTCTTAAGGGAAAAACGCTCTTCATAGCCCGATTTTGGACGTCCAAAGTGAGATAACAGTATCACCGCGCCACCTTTTTCACGTATTGCGTTGATAGTGGGAACTACTTTAGCAATCCGACTATCATCCGTCACCTGCAACATATCATCAAGTGGCACATTAAAATCAACTCTTAAAAGTACTTTCTTACCCTCAAAACTATAATTGTTAATATTCTGCATATACTATATTCTTTTAGTTTTCAATGATATTTAGAGTACAAAGATAGCAAAAAAAGTGCAGTTTATGTTATTTTAATCAAAAAAAATTAATTTTTAATTCGAATATTATCTCTGTAATAAAGAGATGCGACAATAATATCGCACGAAGATATGCTCTTATTTATTGCATCTACACAATTAGCTATTGTGGCTCCAGTAGTTATAACATCATCAACCAAAAGAATTTTCTTATTTCGGAAAATAGATTTATCAGTAATCATAAAACTGTCTTTCATATTAAGCAGTCTCTTAGCACTACTATCTATTGAAGATTGAACCGAACCTCTTTTAACCCTTCGAACGGCGCCATCCAACATCGGTATTTGAAGAACCTCCGCCATACCAGCTGCTATATAATCCGACTGATTATAACCTCTCCATCTTTTGCGCGACGAATGAAGAGGTACTGGAATAATAAAGTCCGTATCACGCGTTATGGGAGAATTGAGCAAGTGCATAGCAAAAAGTCGACCCATAAAATAGGCAAGTTTTCTTTGATTACGAAATTTTAGATTAATAATGATATTTCCATAGTTATCGTTTGGTGAGTAGTACAAAAACGCCACCGCGCCCTTTACCTTCGCAATGGAATCAAGTTGAACTTTTAACGCATTATTCCAATCAAACCAATTATTGGTCTCGGGGAAAGAGCTCATACAACTATTACACAGATACATATCATTGCCACATAGACGTACTCCACATACATTGCATGTACTTGGAAATAATGTTTCAAAAATTGATAATGCAATATTTCTAATGGCGCGGAATAGATATACCATCTTAAATCTCTACTAACTTATTTTTTATAGCATACATAACAAGATTGGCAGTATTCTTACATGATGTTTTAGCCAATATATTTGCACGGTGTTTATCAACCGTTCTCTTAGATATGAATAGCTTATCACCTATCTCTTGATTATTCAAACCCTTACATATCTGAAAGAGTATCTCCTTCTCACGTTCAGATAGCTCATCAGCACCCACTTCCTCATTACTATTTTCTTGGTTTTGCGCATATTGTAAGCTACCAACAAGTGAAAGTAATAATTCATTAGAGAAGAAAGAGCCCCCCATTGCAACAGTATTAACAGCTTGCAGTACCTCGTCAATAGAGGAGTTTTTAAGTAAAAAACCCTTAACTCCTAACGAGACCATACGAAAATAGTAATCTTCCTCGCCAAACATAGATAGAGTTATTATCTGCACATCCGGATAATTGCGCGAAATTATCCCCGCAGCCTCAATACCATCCATCTCGGGCATAGATATATCAAGCAGAACAATATCTACTATCCTCTCCTCAAGAATAGTTAATAACTCCTTACCATTGGACGCTTCAGCAACAACCTCCATATTATCACTGCTATCAAGTAACATCTTAAGACCATTCCTAAAAAGTGCATGATCATCTGCAAGCACAACTTTTATTTTATCCATACTCTTCCTCTTTTTTGCTTCTTTATTGGAACAACTATCTTAGCCATCATACCTCTACTATTTTCTCCCCTTATCTCAACATTTCCATCAAGAAGGGAGATGCGCGACTCTATATTTG
>CAYIZU010000002.1:22108-25155 GCA_964367795.1 uncultured Rikenellaceae bacterium
CCCTAACCCTCTATCATCCTGCTCTTTTATCTTATCATAATCGAATCCAGCGCCATTATCATCAAATTTAACAGTTATCTCACTTTTCGATGCCTCAATTTTCAAATTCATCACACTGCATCCAGAATGCTTAAGCGAGTTATTAATCAATTCACAGCATACGCGATATAACAATATCTCCATATTACTATCTAATCGCTGCTTTCTCATATTTGCATCAAAATTTATTGATATATTAGGAGGGAGAGGAAGTTTATTTATGAAATTAGCCAACGCCCGCTGTAATCCAAAGGAATTTAAAACATTTGGCGATAGATTATTAGATATATCCCTCACACTGCGTATGGCCTCGTCGATAACACTCTCCACCCTGCCAAGCATCTCTTCCCTCTGACTTTCAGTCGTTGTAGGCTTAGCAATATACGACACCGACATCTTTGCCGACGATAAAAGAGGCCCTATTCCATCATGTAAATCCTTCGCTATGCGCTGGCGCTCACTCTCCTCTGCGTTTATCATAGACGATAGTAATCTCTTATCATACATTTGGCGATACCTCTCTATAGCCTCAATGTAAGATATTATCTTCTCCATATATATAACTCCTATTGATAGAGATAACGAGACTATTATAGTACTCCACACCATGAAGTTACGATAATTAACCTTTTTAACATCAATTATATCAACAAACTCATATATCAGCTGCGTATTTACAAAAAGCATGGCAACGGCACATAATATCCATGCAGAGTTAAATTTCGTGCGACGTGTCATCTTAATTGCCACCATCGTTGAAGCAAACTGCAATAATATTGAAAGCACAAGTAATATTTTTAATAACATAACACTATCCTTTTAATAGTTTAGTAGGAAATGTGAATCATTTTTTCACCACTCCCCTATTCTCATACTTTTTAATCATAACTCGTATTGTTGTTCCCTTATTTAACTCGCTATTAGCAACAAAAATACGTCCTTTATGGTAATTTTCAATAATACGAGCACATAGCGATAATCCTAAACCCCACCCGCGTGACTTAGTTGTGAATCCGGGTTTAAAAATTTTCTCAATATTAGCTGGTGCTATACCCTTACCATTATCTTTCACATCGGCATAAATCCACTTTTTATCCTCGTAAAGAGATACCTCTATATCTCCCGAACCACTTAGAGCATCAATAGCATTGCGTAGTAGATTTTCGATAACCCATCCGTATAGTACCTCGTTAGTATTTGAAATGAAATCTTTACCCTCCTCTGCGACATATGTTAATGATACTTTTTTTGGCAATCGAGGGGTGAAATAGTTAACTGTTTTCGCAACAACATCATTAACACTTTGCAGTGATAACGTTGTCTCAGAGCCAATTTTAGAAAATCTATCCACAACAGTTAATAACCTATCAATATCCTTTGTCATTTCATCAATAACCATTGGCTCAACATTATGCGAATTGAGATATTCAACCCAACCAAGCAACGAAGAGGTTGGAGTACCCAACTGATGCGCAGTCTCTTTAGCCATTCCTATCCACACTTTATTTTGTTCATCTCGCTTGGTAGAGCTATATGTTATGTATGAGAAGGCAACATATACTAAAACAATCATTATAGATATCATAGGGAAGAAACGTAGCATATCAATAGTTGAAGAGTTACCATAAAAAACATATCTATAAGTTATGTACATGCCATTATATGATTTTATCTCGATAGGCTTATTATCGTTTGCCATTTTCTTAATCAATTTCATAGTTTTATCTGAATCCTCAAGAACAGACTCGGGAACATCCTTGGAACCCATTACATTAAGATTCTGGTCTGTAACAATACGGGGAATATCGTCGCTACCAGCAATTATCACCTGTAAAAGCTCTTCTAATTCCGCCTTATAGTCGCGCGATGGAAGGTCGCCAGTTTTATCTACTGACATACTCCAAAGATTAATAAGATGTTTTTCCTTCCTCTCAAGCTCCTTTGCCAACCTATCCGACACATATAGCGCAATAAGAGATATCACGGCACTCGCCACGATAAACAACACTTTATTTCTATAAGATAATCTCTTAAGCCATATCCGCTTCATACGCAACACAAAAAAAACAGCATAAAAGTAGTAATTTTTTTTATAACTACCTTAATATTCATAAAAAATAGGTAAAAAATTCCTACCTTTGCATTCATAATGAGATACTTTTATAAAATATATAACGTAATAACACTTCATTTTGTTTGGTACCTAAGCAAATTAGTTGGTATTTTGCCGCGCGCTCTTTGGCAGATACTTGCTGGGGTACTCTACATTATTATATATAAAGTAATAGGTTATCGGGTGAAAATCACGAGATTAAACCTGCGTAACGCCTTCCCGGAGAAAAACGATAAGGAGCTCAAGAGAATAGAAAAAAAATTCTATCATCACCTATCAGACATTTTTATTGAAACAATAGCAATTGCTGGTATTCCATTGTGTCGTGCAAAGAGACTGATGACATTTAAAAATCATGAGGAATTTGATGCCGATAGTGCAAGGGGTTCGGTTATTGTAGCAATGGCTCACTATGCATCATGGGAATGGCCAACCATCTATTCCAAGGAAACATCATCACGGTTACTGCCTGTTTATCACACCCTTAAATCGAAAATAGCGGATAATTATTTTATTAAATTACGTAGTCGATTTGGAGCTGAACCGGTATCAATGAAGATGGTTGGTAGAAGAGTTGTGGAGCTTAGAGATGAAAAAATTATATTGGCACTAATAGCAGATCAATCACCACCGGGTAATGATAGAGGCGAGTGGATGACATTTTTAAATCAAGATACAAAATTTTTTAGCGGTATTGAGCAGCTATCAAAAAAGTATAAGATGCCGGTATATTTTTTTGATATTAATAAACCAAAAAGGAATCACTACACTGGTGAATTTTTTAAACTCTATGACGGGGAAAGTGATAGTGAACCATTCGAGATAATGAGAAGATATAAAAATTATTTAGAGAGGAAGATTAACGATAACCCGCACCTCTGGATATGGTCTCATA
>CAYIZU010000002.1:25165-29914 GCA_964367795.1 uncultured Rikenellaceae bacterium
TTTCAGGCTTGGGGAACTATTCTCGTACCCTTATTAAAGGGCTTCAAGATTTATTCCCTGAAAATAGCTATATCCTTTATACTCCAAAAATAAAAAATAGCGACGAGATAGATTATTTTTGTGATAAAGATAGGTTTGAGGTTATTACACCAAGAAACAAGAGACTGAAAGATTTTTGGCGCTCGTGGGGTGTGGTAAAAAATATTAAAAAAGATAATATTGACATATATCATGGGCTATCTCACGACCTTCCCTTCTCTGTAAGAGGAGGAAATAAAGGGAAAACAAAGTATGTTGTCACTATACACGACGTGTGCTATAAAACCTATCCAGATATGTTTAAACCAATAGATAGGATGATATACTCGCTAAAATATCGTCACTCAATAAAGGTGGCCGATGCTATTATTACAATATCGGAAAGCTCGAAGAGGGATATAATAAAATATTTCCCTTTCGTGGATGTGAGTAAGATACACACTATATATCAATCATTAAATCCAATATATTATAAGCCTATGGATATTAAAGAGGCTGTGGGAGTTGTGAAAAAAGTGGGTATAGAGGGGGAATATTTGCTATATGTTGGTAGTATAAACTCTAGAAAAAACCTACTTGGTGTTGTCATGGCTTATAACCTATTACCAGAGGAGAAACGCTTACCCTTAGTTATTATTGGTGGGGGAAATGGTGGTTATAAGGATAAGGTGATGAAATATGTGGCGGATAATAACTTAGGAGGCAACATTCATTTTTTCACTAACATAACATCATCTATGGAGTTAAAGGCTTTCTACACGGCAGCTACTGCGATGGTTTTTCCATCGTTTTACGAGGGCTTAGGTCTACCGGTGGCGGAGGCATTACTGTGCAACACCCCTGTTATTACATCAAACATTAGCTCATTGCCCGAAGCAGCAGGCTGTGGGGCAATTTATGTAGACCCACACTCACCAGAGGAGATAAAGGCGGCGATGATGAAGATAATGGACAACAAGGAGTTCGCCAAAGAGTTAGCGACAAAGGGTCGACAATATGTAATCGATAGTTTCGATTCGAAAAGAATAAACGAGCAGGTAATGGAATTATATACAAATATTAATAAATAGATACCGATATGACATTTTCAATCCTTATACCATCATGGAATAATTTAGAATATCTTAAATTGGCGATTAAAAGCATAAGGCAAAATTCGAAATACAAGCATCAGATACTAATACATATAAACGATGGAGGTGATGGCACTTTAGAATGGGTAAAAAATCAAGAGGATATTGAATATACTCACTCCTCGGAGAATATAGGTGTTTGCTGGGCACTTAACGGATTACGCCCTTTAGTCAAAACTAACTATATCGTTTTTGCAAATGATGATATGTATCTACTTCCAAACTGGGATAGTGAACTAATGAAGGAAATCGAGCGTATAGGGCATAAAATGTTCTTTTTATCCTCTACCCTACTACAGCCGCGACCATTTTTCTGTCCAAGCGTTATTGCTCCTGCCAATTATGGTGAGAGCGTGGAAGGTTTTGAGGAGGAGAGGTTATTAAAAGAGTATATGAGTCATGAGCACAACGACTGGTCCGGTTCTACATGGCCTGTAAACATAGTGCACACCGACACTTGGGATTTAGTGGGAGGCTATAGCATAGAGTACTCTCCGGGCATGTATTCAGACCCTGATTTTTCTGCGAAGCTATATATGGCGGGGGTGAGGATATTTAAAGGTCTAAACAGTAGTAGAGTATATCATTTTGAGGCAAGAAGTACAGGAAGAGTGAAGCGAAACAAGGGAACAAGACAGTTTTTAGCGAAATGGGGTATTACATCATCAACATTTACTAAAAACATCCTTCGTCGTGGTGTTCTATACACCCAAGAGCCAATGCCTATTGATAAGGTAAAGCTAAGGGTAAATATAAAACGCTCAAAGATAAAAAATATAGTTATGGCTATGAAGAAAAATGGAGCCGTTAAGATGCTTTGGGATTAAAAAATATATTTAGGGGAGTTCTAATAATTCATTTTTGGCAATAATTAGAACACCCTTTACATTATAATTCCAGAATTATTTCATATATTTGTACCCATATGGATACGTACAAGACAATAGCAATAGAAGGCGAGGGTGTATATAAAGATAAAGGGAGTAAGTTTTTATCTTATGCCTATCATGTGGAGAGTGAGGAGGAGGTAAAAGAGATAATTTCTACACTAAAAAAACGCTTCTACGATGCTCGACACCACTGTTATGCATGGCGTATGGGGTTTGATGGCGCGGCAACGCGTGCTAACGACGATGGCGAACCATCTTCAACGGCTGGGCGTCCTATATTGGTACAGATAGTATCCCGCGAACTAACAAATACACTTGTTGTTGTGGTAAGATATTTTGGTGGAACAAAATTAGGAGTGTCGGGACTTATAACGGCATATAAGGCGGCGGCGGCGGATGCATTGGATAGCGCAGTATCGGAAGAGAGACTTATTGAGAGTAGTATTGATATACGTTTTGAGTATACGCTAATGAATAGCGTTATGGCTATTGTTAAAGAGTTATCACCACGTATTATTGAGCAAAATTTTGACAACGACTGTTTTATGCGTCTCTCTATTAGGAATAGTGAGTATGAAAGACTATCAGATAAATTAGAAAAGATAATAGGACTAAATATAATTAAATAAATGAAACGAAGCATAAATTTATAATAATTAATTCACCCATAGGTGATTATTATAAATTTGTGTCTGAGTTACATACGACAAATGAGAAACAAATTATAAACGTATGAAAAATTTAATATCTATTAAAGATTTCTCCAAGGAGGAGATAATGAAAATCATGGAGCTTGCAGCTCATTATGAAGCGGTTCGCGACGAAAGACCGTTAATAGGGAAAGTGATAGCTTCGCTTTTCTTCGAGCCTTCAACACGCACGCGACTAAGTTTCGAAAGTGCTATTAACTACCTCGGTGGAAGAGTTATTGGTTTCGCAGATAATAACAGTACCAGCGCCACTAAAGGGGAGACTTTCCATGATACCATAATGACAGTTTCTAATTATTGCGACATGATTATTATGCGCCATCCAACAGCTGGCACGCCACTCTATGCCTCTACAATATCGAGTGTGCCAATTGTAAATGCTGGCGACGGAGCAAATCAGCACCCCAGTCAAACGTTATTAGATTTATACTCTATACTTAAGACACAAGGAACTCTTGAAGGCATTAAGATAATGATGGTTGGAGATCTTAAATATGGTCGTACGGTGCACTCGCTTACGCAGGCGCTATCGCTCTTTGGGGCGGAGTTTATTTTTGTCTCTCCCGATGAGTTGCAAATGCCAGAGAAGTATCTTGAGGAGCTAGACTATATGAATACTAAGTACACTGTGACTAAAGATATTATGGAGTATATGGGTGAAGTTGATATAATATATATGACACGTGTACAGCGCGAGAGGTTTAAAGATATAGAGGAATATGAGAGGGTGAAAGATGCTTATATTCTATGCGCAGATATGCTTAAAGAGTGTAAGGGTAACATGAAAGTATTACATCCGCTACCTCGTGTTAACGAGATAAATACAGATGTTGACACAACACCGCATGCCTACTACTTTGAACAGACCCGTAACGGACTGTTTACACGTATGGCAATTATATCACACCTATTAGATTTAAAATAGTGATACGTTTAAACAAATATATTAGCGACTCTGGCTACTGCTCAAGGCGCGAGGCGGATAAGCTGATAGAGAACCGCTCTGTTAAAATTAATGGTAAGATAGCAGAGGTGGGAACTAAGGTAGTGCCTGGAGATAAAGTGACCGTTAATGGTAAAGCCATAAATCATGATGTTGAGATAGTATATATTGCACTAAATAAGCCTAAAGGGATAGTCTCTACAACTGATTCGAGGGAGAGGAATAATATTGTTGATTTTGTCAATTATCCAGCTCGTATATTTAATATTGGAAGGCTTGATAAGATGTCTGAAGGGCTAATTTTGCTTACTAATGATGGTAATATAGTTAACAAGATACTAAGGGCAGCTAATAACCATGAAAAGGAGTATGAAGTCACCGTTGATAAGGATATAGATACTGAATTTATTAGGCGCATGGCAGGAGGTATCCCTATTTTGGGCACGGTGACTAAAAGATGTGTTATAAGGCAAGAGGGAGCACGTCGCTTTAGGATAGTATTAACACAGGGGTTAAATCGACAGATACGTAGGATGTGCGAGTATTTGGGATATAACGTTGTAAAGCTAAAGCGTGTTAGAATAATGAATATACAGCTTGGGAATCTACCCACTGGTCATTGGCGGATGCTTACGGATAAAGAGATAAAGGTATTAAGTAAGAATATAGAAACCTCTGATGGTAGTGAGGTGGCATCAATAGGAGCTGGAGCTAAGAAGTTAGTAAGAAGAAGGTCTTAAGTTATTAAAAGGTCGGTGTCATTTAAGCGGAGTTCTAAAAACTGCTTTTTTTGCGATGCACTTTAGAGGTTTAGGATTTTTTGTAATTTACAAAAGTACATATCAGCGAATATGTAGTGCGGGAAATGAATTTTTAGAAGTCCACTTAAGTATAGCTATCAATTTATATCTACCGTGGACTATATCAAAACTTAACAAAATACTCTGATTTTTTGACCTAAGAACAACTATAAAGGGGCATTCGCAAAACTATATTAGAACTGTAATTCAATTAGTTACAACCTGATAATAGTT
>CAYIZU010000003.1:0-7405 GCA_964367795.1 uncultured Rikenellaceae bacterium
GCTACTCTCGCACTTTGCAAGTTCTTCCGGTGTACCTGTAAATATTATATTCCCTCCTTCAATACCACCTTCCTTACCAATATCTATTATATAGTCGGCACGTTTCACGACATCTAAGTTGTGCTCGATGACAATGACTGTATTCCCTCTGTCAACTAATTTATCGATAGCAATCATTAAGATACGTATATCCTCGAAATGCAGACCTGTTGTTGGCTCGTCAAGAATGAATAGAGTATTTCCAGTATCGCGCTTTGATAACTCCGTTGCCAACTTAATTCGTTGACTTTCGCCACCTGATAGGGTTGTACTTGGCTGCCCTAATGTTAAATAACCTAAACCCACATCTACAATAGCTTTTAACTTTATAGCAATATTTGGAATAGGTTTAAAGAACTCATATGCTTCTTCAGCAGTCATATTTAAAATCTCATATATGTTCTTACCTTTGTATTTCACTTGTAGGGTTTCCCTATTATAACGTTTTCCATTACAGCTATCGCACATAACATAAACATCAGGCAAGAAATTCATCTCTATAGTCTTAACACCTGCACCCTTACAAACTTCACATCTTCCACCCTTAACATTAAAAGAGAAACGTCCTGCTTTATAACCTCGTATTTTTGCATCGGTTGGCTCTTCAAAAAGTTTACGGTTATCCGAAAATACATTGGTATAAGTTGCGGGATTACTCCTTGGCGAGCGACCTATTGGCGCTTGGTCAACGACAACCAATTTATCGACATTATCAATACCTTCTATTGAAGAGTACTCTAATGGCAAATCAAATGAGTTGTAGAAATGGCGAGATAGTATAGGTCTAAGTGTGCCATTTATGAGTGATGACTTTCCACTGCCGCTAACGCCTGTAACAACTATTAATTTTCCTAAAGGAAACTCCACATCTACATTTTTAAGATTATTACCACACGCACCTTTAATCGCTATTGTTTTACCACTACCACCTCGTAGTTCTTTTGGTATCTCTATCTCCTTTCGCGCTGACAGATAGTCTGCCGTGAGAGTAGTAGAGTTAATTATATCATCATAATTACCCGTAGCAACTACCTCTCCCCCATTATTACCTGCCCCCGGACCTATATCAATAATATAATCAGCACGACGCATTATATCTTCGTCATGTTCAACAACAATAACACTATTGCCTATATCACGTAAGTTAATAAGAGAATCAATTAATTTATGATTATCCCTCTGATGTAAACCAATACTTGGTTCATCTAAT
Organism: uncultured Rikenellaceae bacterium; assembly: GCA_964367795.1. GTDB lineage: Bacteria > Bacteroidota > Bacteroidia > Bacteroidales > Rikenellaceae > JADFUS01. The sequence continues at coordinate 1,250 of CAYIZU010000003.1, forward strand.
ATATATAACACATTAGTTAGTTTAAGACCTATTTGCGTGGCAAGCCTTATGCGTTGACTCTCACCGCCTGATAAAGTACCAGACATACGTGAAAGAGATAAATAACCAAGTCCCACTGCCAAAAGAAAAGATATACGGTCGGAAATCTCTTTTAATATCTCACGAGCAATGATTTTTTCACGACGCTCAAGTTGAGCCGGCACATTTTTCACCCATTCACTAAGCTCAACTAAACTCATCGCGCACACTTCACCTATATTTAACCCACCAATCTTAAAATATAGGGCCTCACGTCTCAATCTTGTACCCTCGCACTCGCTACACACTCTATATGTAACAAATTGCTCACGCCATTTACTACCCTTTCGTGCGCTTTCGCTATTCTCAACCTCTTTTTCTATAACTCCAACAACTCCGTTCCATGGTATTAGATGAACGCCTCCACCTGTCATACCAACCTCCGTTGCTACTATCCTTAGTGGCTCTGGAATTCCATTAACGATTATATTAACAATCTCATCACTAAGCTGCGAAAATGAGGTGTTTAGTGAAAAATCATAACGTCGTGCAAGCGCAGCAAGTAGTACAAAGTTGATGGACCTACGAGCTTTACCAATAGGCTCTATTGCTCCATCGTTAATAGATAGAGAACTATTAGGCACAATTTTATCAATATCAACAATAACTTCGGTGCCTAATCCATTACATCTCGGGCATGCGCCTTTAGGAGAGTTAAAAGAGAAACTATGAGGTGCTGGTTCACCATATGCTATACCTGTGGTTGGACACATTAAATTTCGACTAAAAAAACGTTTATCCCCGGTTGCGTAATCGTAGATAATTGCCGTATCCTTACCTTGCCGCATAGCTTCACCTAATGATTTAAGTACTCTCTCTGTGATATCATTATCTTTTTGTTTGGAGTCTCCATAATTTAGAGCCATTCTATCAATGACTAAATCAATATCATGAATTTTGTAGCGATCAAGCATCATCCCAACCTCCATCTCCTGTATCTTGCCGTCGATGCAGGCATATACAAAACCTCTTTTCAAAAGAGACTCGAAAAGCTCACGATAATGCCCCTTGCGTCCCTTAATGATAGGAGCAAGAAAAGCTACTCGCTTACCACTAAACTCTTTGCGTATTAAATTTGCAATGTTTTCATCGCTATATTTAACCATTTTTTCGCCAGTGGCCAAGGAGTACGCTGTAGATGCACGAGCATATAAGAGGCGAAGAAAATCGTTTATCTCCGTTGCTGTACCAACCGTTGAACGTGGGTTTTTATTCGTTGTCTTTTGCTCTATGGCAATAACGGGACTAAGACCTGTTATCTTATCCACATTCGGACGCTCCATCTTCCCAATAAACTGTCTTGCATAGGCAGAGAGGGTCTCCATATATCGACGCTGCCCTTCGGCATGTATGGTGTCGAAAGCAAGAGAAGATTTACCACTTCCTGAAAGACCTGTTATAACGGTTAATGCCATGCGCGGTATAGATACATCAACATTTTTTAGATTATGCATCCTTGCGCCTATAACCTCTATTTTTCCTTTATTCTTTAACACTTTTATTTTCTTTTATCTCAAAATTATCACTATCCAAATATGTAGGGAAATTTTTTCTAAAATAATGCAAATTTTCAATATCTATAAAAGCCATTGCACACTCTTCTCCTTCGGCAGCGGTGACAACACCTCCCATATAGTCTAGTATGACAGAATGACCATTGTAATTGTTAGCCCTATCACTACCTACTCGATTAACTCCGATAACATAACTAAGGTTCTCAATGGCACGAGCTCGTAAGAGAGTATCCCATGCATATATACGAATATCTGGCCACGAGGCTATATAAATCATTACGTCATACTCCGTGTCATTCATTCGCGACCAAACAGGAAAGCGCAAGTCATAGCAAACAAGAGGTAAAAAACGAACCCCTTTATATTCCACTATTAGCTTATCACTTCCCGCGCTATATGATTTATCCTCTCCAGACATACGGAAAAGATGACGTTTATCGTAATACTTATAGCTACCATCATCAGATACAAAAAATAGGCGATTATAATATGTGTCATTATCCGAAATCGCGACGCTGCCCACTATTGCCTTTTTATACTTAATGGCACAGCCCTGCATCCATTGTAGCGTTGGAGAACTTTTGAAAGGTTCTGCCACGCGCTGTGAGTTCATAGAAAAACCAGATGCAAACATCTCTGGCAATACCACCACATCAGCCATTGAGAGAGCGTTATCGATATATGCTTCTATCTTACTCCTATTCACAAAACCATCGCCCCATGCAATATCCATCTGAACAATACCAATAACCATAAAAATCTATTTTATTTTCTTTAAAACAGCTAATACCTTATCAAAATCAGGTTGTTCGGTAATATTTTTACAATACTCAAAATGAACCACCTTACCTTTTTTATTTATAACAACCACGCCACGTGCCAAAAGATTTAGCTCCTTAACATCAAAGCCATATTTTTTACCAAATTCCCCTTTCGCGATATCTGAAAGCACTAAATGTTTTTTTATATTCTGTGCCTCGCAAAAAAGTTCTAAATCAGAAACTTTATCTTTAGATATTGTTATAACTTGAATATCTTTTCTTAATTTTGTTAACTCTAATTCTGCTCGCTTTGTTTGAGCACCACACACAACAGTCCCAATAAGAGGAATAACACTTATGACTACAACTTTACCTTTAAATTGTTTTAAGGACACCTCTTTCCCTGTTTTATCTTGTGCCGTAAAGTCGGCAGCATTCTTGTTTTTCTTTAGTGCTTCACCATATAATTTTAAAGTTCCTGATTTCGATTTCACCTCACAGTGTTGTGCTTGAACCGTCAGCGCAATAAGTGCCGAGGCAAATAATAAGAGTAGTTTTTTCATACGTATATAATTTGTTTTTCATTTAAATTTGCAACAACAAAGGTAATTAATTAAATTTGAATTGGCAAATTTATAATGTTTCTTAAAATAAATTTTCATGCGTCTACCTTGTTATGTTTGAAAAATATATTCTAAAGATATGTGTACTCTTATTTTTTTTCGCTATATTTGCACGTTCATAAAAGAATGGTGAGATTAGATTATGTTAAAAGTTTTTGGATTGATAGGACGATATTGGCTACTTATGGCTAAGGTGTTTAAACGCCCCGTTAAAAGGTCGATATTGTGGAAACAGATAGTAAATGAGATAGATAAATTAGGGGTTGACTCGATAGGTATAGTTGTAATCATTTCTGCTTTTATGGGGGCGGTTGTGGCTTTACAGATGATAATAAACTTTGAGTCGCCATTTATCCCCAAATATCTTATCGGTTATGCAACGAAAGAGACCCTGATATTGGAGTTTAGTTCAACTGTTATGGCACTTATCCTTGCGGGTAAGGTTGGCTCTAATATAGCATCGGAGTTAGGAAGTATGCGTATCACTGAACAGATAGATGCTCTTGAGGTTATGGGCATAAACTCTGCTAACTATCTGATACTACCAAAGGTTATTGGGGCAATGATTTTCTTCCCTTTCCTAACAGTTGTTAGTATATTTATTGGTATTATAGGTGGATATTTCTCGGTGCTAACTGTGGGGTCGATGACTCCAGATGATTTTGTTACCGGTCTATTCTTCTATTTTAGAGTATCTGGAGTGATATATGGTCTTGTAAAGATGGTGATTTTTGCCTTTATAATAACGTCCGTAGCGGCATATAATGGTTATATTAAAAAAGATAACACGATTGAAGTTGGGCAGGCAAGTACGCGTGCAGTTGTTCACAGTGTTATCATAATACTATTATTTAACCTAATAATAACTAAGCTGTTTTTTAACTATTAAGAGGTATGATTGAAGTAAGAAATGTAACTAAATATTTTGCCGACGAGTTGGGAAATAACCGTAAGGTGTTGGATGATGTATCGGCAACTTTCGAGGCAGGAAAAGTCAATTTCATTATTGGGCAGAGTGGCTCTGGAAAGACAGTACTTTTGAAGTCTATTGTTGGACTTCATGAGGTTACAAATGGAGAGATAATATACGATGGAATATGTTATAATCGTTTACCACATAATGAGAAGAAGGTGGTACGCCAAAAGTCGGGAATGCTTTTTCAAGGTGGAGCTCTTTTCGATTCTTTAACGGTGTACAATAATGTAAAATTCCCTCTCGACATATTTACCAATATGACTGAAAAAGAGAAAGATTCGGTTGTACGGGGGTGTTTAGAGCGTGTGGGATTATCACATGCAACAACATTATTTCCTTCGGAGATTAGTGGTGGTATGGTTAAGCGTGCATCTATTGCACGTGCGATTGTTGTCAATCCGAAATATCTTCTATGTGACGAGCCAAATTCAGGGTTAGATCCTAAGACTTCGCTTGTCATTGATGCTCTTATTCGTGAAATAACTAAGGAGTATAATATGACAACAATAATAAACTCTCACGACATGAATTCGGTAATAGAGATAGGGGATAACGTTGTATTTATCTATCAAGGAAAGTTATGGTGGAGTGGAACAAGTACAAATATTCTAACTTCCGAGAATAAAGAGCTTAATGAGTTTGTTTTTGCTTCAAATATGGCTAAGATAGCACGCGAAGGATTAGACTTAAAGAAAAAGGGGTTTTAATTTATAACTAACCAAATAATAGAGTATTATGAATAAGAAAATTTTGTGGGTCGACGACGAGATAGAGTATCTAAAACCGCATATAATGTTTTTAGAGACTAAGGGTTATAATATTGAGGCATGTAATAATGGCTATGATGCTTTGGATATGATAAAATCGGAAAATTTCGAACTTGTCATCTTAGATGAAATGATGCCCGGAATGACGGGTCTTGAAACTCTTACTAAGATAAAAGAGGTGCGTCCAACGATACCTATTGTTATGGTTACAAAAAGTGAAGAGGAGAATATCATGAACCGTGCCGTTGGGGCGAATATTGCGGATTATCTTATAAAGCCAGTAAACCCTAATCAGGTTCTAATGTCGATAAAAAAGAATCTTCATAAGCAGGAGTTATACGACGAGGTAACAACTACCGATTACCGTAAAGAATTTGGAGCAATATCCATGTCGTTTGCAGATGCCAACTCTATTGAAGATTGGGTTAATATATACAAGAAACTAACAAATTGGGAGTTACAGCTCTCTGATTTGCGCGATGAAAGCGTTAAAGAGATACTTCACTATCAAGTTAATGAAGCGAATAATGAATTTGCTAAATATATTAAAAAAGTATATAAGAGTTGGTTCAAAAAGGATGCTAAGGATAAACCAAACCTTTCACACACCCTTTTCCGTAATAGTGTTTTCCCTGTTGTGGACAATAATAGTAAAACCACCTTTTTGCTAATAGATAATTTAAGATATGACCAGTGGCTTATAATACGTCCTTTACTATCAAACTATTTTAGTGTGGAAAAAGAGGATTTCTATTGTAGTATTCTTCCAACAGCTACTCAATATGCTCGTAATGCCATCTTCGCAGGTCTCACGCCTTTGGCAATAGATAAAATAATGCCTAACCAATGGCTTAACGATAATGAGGAAGGTGGAAAGAATAAATACGAAGAGGATTTTCTTCGTCGTCAACTCCAAACATATGGTAAGAACTATAAAGTTATGTTTGAGAAATTAGTACGTCCTGAGGCTGGCCGCAAGCTACTTGAAACAATAAGTAAACTTGATGACTATAAATTATCGGTTATAGTTTATAACTTCCTTGATATATTGTCGCATGCACGTACCGATACCGACATAATACGAGAGCTTGCTGACGATGCAGCTGCTTTTCGTTCACTTACTCGTTCGTGGTTTGAGCATTCCGAGCTCTTTACAATGCTTAAAGAGATATCAAAGATGAAGCATACGGTTATCATCACTTCAGACCATGGGACTATTCATGTCAAGGATGCTGTTAAGGTTGTTGGGGATAGAGAGACCTCAACGAATCTACGTTATAAGACAGGTAAGAATCTAAACTATAACAGAAAAGAGGTTTTTGAAATAACAGTACCAGAAGAAGTTGAGCTACCTAAGTCAAATCTTGCCTCAAGCTATATTTTTGCATGTAATAGGGATTTCTTTGCCTATCCTAATAACTATAATCACTATGTTAG
>CAYIZU010000003.1:7415-18247 GCA_964367795.1 uncultured Rikenellaceae bacterium
TAGTTCCATTCATTGTTATGCAGCCAAAATAGTTTCAATTATGCGTAGGGAGATAACTATTTCAGAGATAGAACAATTGCCAAATGTTGCTAGGAGTATTATTGAACATATAACTGATAATGATTATACTATTATTGAGTTTCGTGGAACAATGGGAGCAGGTAAGACAACTCTTATAAAAGAGATATGTCGGCAATTGGGGGTTATTGATACTGTAACAAGTCCAACTTTTGCTATAATTAATGAGTATGGCACTGAAAATGAAGATATTATATATCATTTCGACTTTTATCGTATTAATAATATTCAGGAGGTTATGGATATGGGCTATGAGGAGTATTTTTATAGTGGCAATCTATCTCTCATTGAGTGGCCAGAGATGATTGAGGAGTTAATGCCTAAAAATGATAGTCGCATAAAGATGTTAACCGTTACAATTGAGCAATTGGAAGGTAGCAGGAAGATTAGCTTTTAATAGATGATAATTAAATAATTGAGAGAATAGAGATATAAAGATAATGAGTGATACTATAAAGAGTTTACTGCTATTTATAGCGACGATAGCTATCGGCTATTGTATGGTATTGGGAATAGGGTATTTTGACTATAAGATTATTGGGAAGATAAGGAAAGAGGGGGTTCTATATCTCCCGACTGGAAGTTCGCTTAACGAGCAGATAAAGATATTATATAGCGAAGGATTTTTGAGAGATACCACAGAGTCTACCTCTTTAGCTAATAAGATAAGGAAGAGTCCTTTTCAGGGTGGTAAATATACTCTTAAAAAAGGGATGACATACTCTGAATTATTCTCTATGTTGGGTGGAGGTAATCAAACCCCAACAAAGATAATATTTAATAATGTGTATGATAAAGCATCTTTGGCTGGTAAGATAGCACGAACAATTGAGTTAGACTCTGCATCATTGGTTGCGGCACTTAGTAATGACACATTGCTCTCTCGTTTTGGAGTCACGAGCGACGAGATAATATTTCGTTTCATGCCAAACACCTATGAGGTCTATTGGAACATAATGCCGGATAGGTTAATTGAGATGATGATTACAGAGTATAACGCATTTTGGAGCAGTGGTGATAGAGAGGCTAAACTAAAGAGTTTAAAAATGACACGCGAAGAGGTTATGACTTTAGCCTCTATAGTGGGTGAGGAGTCTAATATAGAGAGTGATATGCGTTTAATTGCCGGAGTGTATATAAATAGGTTAAGGCGAGGTATGCTATTGCAAGCAGATCCAACCGTTAGGTTTGCTCATGGAGATAGGAGTATTAAGAGGGTTCTTGACAGACACTTGGAGATAGATTCCCCATATAACACATATAAATATAAGGGTCTGCCTCCAAATCCAATATCTATACCTTCGATGATGGCTATAGATGCAGTCTTGAACTACACTCCAAGTGGGTATCTATATTTCTGTGCATCGGATAAGTTAGACGGCACGCATATTTTTACGCGGAGCTTTAAAGAACATATATATAATGCACGAAAATATGCAAGAAAACTTAATGAGTTATATAAATAATTTATGGCAAAAAAGAGGGAACAGGGTTTTAACGCAACATTAGATGGTTATCGTGCTATTATGGGCGATATATCTTCTGGAAATGTGTCTCCTATATACCTCTTGCATGGTGAAGAGTCGTATTTTATTGATAAGGTAAGTGATAAAATAACTAATATTGTAGACGAGGATTCTCGTGACTTTAATTTAGAGGTTGTCTATGGTAGTGATACCGGTGCAGCTACTATTATAGAGCTCTCACGCACCTACCCTATGATGGCAGACAGACGCGTGGTTGTGGTGAGAGAGGCTGCACAGATGAGTGATATGCAAAAATTAGATAGCTACGCTGAAAATCCATCATCATCAACAGTATTGGTTATATGTCATAAAGGTAAGAGTGTTGATAAACGTTCTGCTTTTTATAAGCGTGTACAAAAGCTTGGCGTGGTATTTGAGTCGGTAGCGGCGAGAGATTATGAGATAAAAGGTTTTTTATCTGAATTACTATCAGGGCATGGCTTTTCCATTGATAATAAGGCGAAAGAGTTGCTTGTTGAGCACTTAGGGTGCGAGGTAACAAAAATAGATAATGAGGTTGTTAAATTGATGAATGCGATGCCTGAAGGTGTTAAAGCTATCAATTGTGATGATATAGAAAAGTATGTTGGTATAAGCAAGGAGTATAATGTCTTTGAGCTAACCGACGCTTTATCTGTGAGGGATAGTAGTAAAGTTATACGAATAGTATCCTATTTCGATGCCAACCCAAAGAGCGCACCACTTGCCATGGTATTGCCATCTCTTTTTAGGCATTTTCTATCTATTTTTTGCATTGGAAGAGTCGTAAGCGATTGCAGAGGAAAGAGTTTACCACTACCCGATAAATACAGTTTAGCGAAGCAGGCTGGTATATCAACCCATTTTTTTGTTGATAGGTATATATCTGCTTCAAAAATATACCCCCCCTCAAAAGCATTAGCTATTATGGGCTATATTCGCGAATGCGACATGAGCAGTAAGGGTATGGGAGGCGCACCGCTTAGTGAGGGTGAGAGGTTACGAGATTTATTATTAAAAATTATTAATATATAATGTTATGGTATTAGGTATTATTATAGTAACTGTATTGGTTTCGATATTAGGATTTTCGAACAAACAGCTTTTTTATAAGCTATCATTGAGTCCATATCGTATCACGAAACATAGTGAATGGTATCGCGTAATAACGCATGCTTTTCTTCATGGAGATTTTATGCACCTATTTATTAATATGTTTGTTTTCTGGTCGTTTGGTTCAAATATAGAGTATATCTTCAATTTATTAAAGAGTCAAGGTATTACACGCAGTTCCGACCTTAATTTTATACTACTATATTTCGGAGCTATCATCTTTGCGGCAATACCTGATTTAGTTCATAAACGTAATAATTATTCGTATAACTCAATAGGCGCATCGGGAGCTGTTGCTGCAATTCTTTTTGCCTCAATATTCTTTAATCCATGGAGTATGATATATTTATTTGGCATTGTACCTATTCCTGCAATACTTTTTGGGATTTTATATGTGGGCTATGAAAGTTATTTAGATAAACGAGGGGGTGATAATATAAATCATAAAGCGCATCTATGGGGAGCTCTTTATGGCTTTGTCTTTATAATAGTTATGGATTATGAACTATTTGTTAACTTTATCAACGCCCTATTAAATCCGCCATTTTTAAAATAATATAAACATGAAACGAAGCATAAAATTATCATAATTATTTCACCCATATATAATTATTATAATTTTTTGCTGAGTTACATACGACAAATCAAAAACAAATTATAAACGTATGAAAATAGTATTCTTAGATGAAGCAACGGTTGGAAATATTCCAGCAATAGAGCAAATTAGAGCGTTAGGCGAATATACAGCCTATGATTACACCTCTAACGAAGATACCATTAGTCGCATTGATGGCGCAGATGTGGTGATAACAAATAAGGTTATCATTAGTCGTGAGGTTATGGAGCAGTGTGATAATCTTAAATTGATATGTGTAGCTGCAACAGGAATGAATAATATTGATATGGAAGCTGCCAAGGAGAGGCGTATTGTGGTGAAGAATGTTGCGGGCTACTCTACCGAAAGCGTTGTTCAAATAACATTCTCTTTACTTTTTGAACTCTTATCTCACACTTCGCAATATAATAAGTTTATTCATAGCGGAGATTACTCTAAATCACATTCTTTTACATGTATAACACCATCATTTAATGAACTGTATGGTATGAGATATGGTATTATTGGTTTAGGGGCTATTGGGCGTCGTGTCGCGGAGGTGGCAACGGCATTTGGGGCTGATGTACTATATTACTCAACTTCTGGGCGCAATAACACGAAAGATTATCATAATACAACGTTAGAAGAGTTACTAAGAGTATCGGATGTTGTTTCTATTCATTCTCCTCTGAACGCTGCAACAGAGGGGCTTATTGACAAGCAACACATGAACCTTATGAAGAAGAGTGCCTATATAATAAATGTTGGGCGTGGGGGTATTATTGTTGAACAAGATTTAGCAGATGTTCTCAATGCAGGTACTATTGCTGGAGCTGGTTTAGATGTCTTCACAAAAGAGCCACTACCTATTGATAACCCATTGTTGAGTGTTGAGAATAAGTCTCGATTGGTTATGACACCACATATAGCATGGACTTCAGAGGAGTCGCGCGAACGTCTTGTCTACACGATAGCCGAAAACATTAAGTGTTGGATAGATAGTGTTGAATAGGGGGGCGTAAACTAATTATTAGCTGTAACTTCGGGCAATTCGCAAAACTCTGTTTTGTAAATTGTCCTAAACGAGCGATAGCGAGCGAGTGCCGTTTAGGAGGTAGGCACTCGGTTTTTGTTCACTTTTTTTCAGCGACAAGTAAACCGAATGCAAATAAGAAGAATTTATTTGCTGAGGTGTCGCAGTCGAAACAACATTTATGTTGTAAAAAGTGTTAAACCTATATCAAAATCCGTAGGATTTTTAGAGGGTTGTTACCTCCATTTTAGTCCATTTAACTAAAATAAAGGGTAATCAATAACTATTATCAGGTTGTAATTAATTGAATTACAGTTCTAATATAGTTTTTGTGAATTCCCCGAATCAATCCAATGAATTGAATACAGAGCCAACATAGTTGCACGAATACACCCAGCTAAAATTCCATAACAGCACGTACATGAGCATTATCAAAAGTAGCTACCTCCTCTCGTTGTGCACTCCAATTCCAATTATATGTTACTATATAATGATTATTTTGGTGCCACGATGAGCTACTTAACATATTTCGTCTATAGAAACCATCAGAATTTGTTCCCTCAAAGCCCATAGCTGCATCCACTAAATGCACACTTTCAGCCATATCTTCTAAGTCTGATATCGAAGGTAGGAACCACACCCCATTAACATCATCCATATATCCTTTAGTATCTATTTCACCATTAATATTTAGGCAATGAGCCCAATAAAATGCAGGGAATTTATTCTCCCAATCATTTAATTCCGCAACTCTACGCATGTTTGCTATTCCATTACCTAATAACTCTATTGTTAATGCTCCGCTTTCTGTTGTAAAAGGCAAACATTCAGCAATATTATCTCCACCATTCCAATTTTTTGGTGGTGTTGCAAGTGAAACAACCTTACCACTCTTACCATCTTCCGACACCATATATACAACCCCAATCGGGTTATCTGTATTAGGATAAAAATCTGCCACTTCGTAAGAGATAACCCCCATTTCATTTTGGACAATCATCACTTGTGATGTTACCTCAGCAACCTTAAAAGTAACCGTTGCACTGCGATACGTTGATAGGTTATTTGCCTCATAACTCACATTTATCTCACAATCGCCATCACCCATTGTTTTATCAAAAGTCAGCCAATTAGGTACATCATTAACACTCCAATCGCCATTAGACTTAATATTTAAAATAAACTCACCAGCAGCGGAATTAATATTTTTTCTACTATAATCAATACTTATACTTCCAGTGGTGGCGGCTTGGTTTATAACAAAGGTTCTTTCAACGCCAGATACTTTGAATGTTATTATTGCACTACGAGATGTTGTCCCATTATTTTCATCATAATTTACATATATAGCACCATCTCCATACCCTAACGATGCCCCTACCTCTGCCCATGTCGCATTCGATGATACTGTCCATACTGTGTTAGAAGTAACCTTTACCTCAACACGCGATTTATCTTGCGCAACCGATTGTTCTGTTTTATTAATTGTCAATGATGCACCCTCAACCTCTCCCGTATCACGGATAGGACGTACACTACAACCCTGCGAGCGATTAATTCTCTGTGAAAGATTGAATGTGCTATACGGACGAAAATTAAATGACTTTCCTAATGATGCCGTCCAATAGTAAGCATATCGCCTACCGTGTTGTAAGGCAGCATCCCCTCCTCCTCGATATCCATCTTGTGTATAATTAACACCCTTTATACTTTGTCCATATCCATTAAGCAGGCTCTGTCCAATTGAAGGAATCACCGCATCTACATCCTCTTGTGTTATCCATATTTTTGAAGGGACCTTCCATCCAAGAGGTGACGGATCAAAAAAAGATTTAATCTGTGAATTTGTTGCTTTTTTATCATACCAACGACCATCATATATAAATTCACTACACCAATCAGCGGGTGCTACAACATCTCCACCGCTATTAATAGTGTAAAAGATTTCTGGATTATTTACTGAGGTAGCTATATCAACTGGTCCTACTATTGCCATATCGTCGATATAATCGCCATCTCCATCACTATCTGTTGTATTCTGAAAAAATACTGCTTTATTCCCGGGGAAAGGGTCTTTTCGCCCAAATTGATAATATATTAAACCTTCACTATACATGGGAGCATAAGCAGGAGAGTCTCCACTACCAAGATTTTTCTCCATTATGCCATTAATCTCATCTGGGATACCATCATGTACCCATAGATGCCACGACCAGAGAGTCTCATCAGCATGACGTTTATTATCCGCATTACTATCTTTCCACACTACCACCACCACATTAGCCTCACGAAGTGTACTTGGAATCACAACCTTCATAGCAGAATTACACGGCCCCCCATTCCGTAGCGTGGTAAAATCCTCTGTTTTACCATCATTCAAGGGTAAAATTGCACCCTGATATCCGGATGTTACCCTTTCGACACTAAATCCTGCAAAGTCGGAAACTATGGCATCATGCCATAGGATATCTACTTCCCATGTGTCATCTAACTTTATTGCTCCATCCGTAATAGCCTTACTTCCCGCATAATCACGCCAAAAGGTATTAATTCGTCCCTCAACAGGTATGTAGTAAGTGTTTCCATGCGATAGAATATAACAGTTAGCAGTGCCTGCAACTGTAAAGTCGGCCAAATTTGATAATGTATCATAGGTCACATCTCCAGAGCTATTAATATCAATATTATAACAAGCCCCCTCAATATACTCCTTAGATGTTATTCTAGTGAATCGCTTTTCATTCACTCCATCATTGAACACTAAAACTAATTGTCGATTTACCTCAGATATTGGATTTACGATAAGATAAACTTGATACTTTCCATCAACTTTAGATATATCTTTAATATTCAAATTATAGAAATATGAACCATTAGCAAATTGTAATTGCTTAGGTGCGGTGGAGAATTCCCAATCAAAAGTAACCTTAACCGCAGTGGCTATGTGGTCGAAATCGACTGGACTAATAGAGGTAAACTCTCTCGATTTCATATAACATTTCTTATTTAAATGATTAAGCGTATTGCCCTCTTGAGTTTGCGATTGTAATTCATGATTCATCTCTGAGTTATACTCTATAATATTCTCTGCACGACTTGCGGGATAGACCGCGATATATTTATCGCCGGCATTAAGTGCATCCGCATCTATACTCTTCTCAAATGTAGCAGTAGCTCCAACCGCGGAACAGTAAAAGTCCCCTACTCTTCTATTCCCATCAACCGAATAAATAGTTATCGTATCTTTTATCTCCCATGCCACCTTAATTGTTGTTCCATTGATATCTGTCACATCTGAAAATGACACCTTGGTAGTAGCCTTTGAAGGGTGAGCAACAGTAATTGTTGTCACTTGATCTTTTGTTTGCGAAATGAACTCTTCATGCTTTTGACAATTAAGCAAGGTGAGTGTTGCAAAAAAGAATAATATATAATTTATTGTTTTCATAGCTTTATGATATAAGTTAGTTACCAACCTTGTCCGCCTTGATTATAATCATCGTTTAGCCCCTCATCAACTGTCTGGTTTTTCACCAATTGAGTTATAGATATTTTTTGTTTTATAGAACTATTAGGATATTTACCTTTGAATTCAACCTCAATAACTCTCTTACTACTGGTAGTATTAATGCCATACCCTATAGTTACTTGAGTAACACCCGCAACACCTTGAGTATGTGAAAGGTTTACACCTAAAGGCATTGTTGCATCCCAATCAATATTTGAATTAATAGTAACAGTAAATGATTTGCTGTTATCCGATACTGTGACGACATCTTCACTAATAGTCATAGATTTATCCCCTGGCTGTTGTGCTATATTCAACAGAGCTACATTACCATTAACAACAAATTTAATTGATACTATCTTTGTGGAGATTGTCTCGTTTTTAGTATTCTCAACTATAACAGTCTGATTACCCGTACCACTTGAGGGAGTTATGGTTATCCAATCTGGCATATTCTCAACATGCCACGAAGTATTAGAGAGTATCTCTAAACTCCTCGTACCTGCATCTTTATTATAGACATATTCATCAATAACATCCTTTATGACCACCTCTTCAATACCTGCTGCTTGTATTATGTTCAACACCTTCTCAATACCATCAATCTTAAATTTAATATTTGCATTTCTTGATACAAGCATATCGTTTTTTTTGTAATAAACGGTAATACTACTGCTCCCCATACCACTCGCATGACTTAGTGTTATCCACCAAGGCACACCTGACACCTGCCACTTAACATTTGAATCAACATTAACTATTAATTCTCCCTGAGAATTCGGAATATTCTCATTTGACTTATCTATGGTCATTATTGGAGTAACGAAACTCTGCGTTATCTTTAATGTTTTGTCTACTCCCTCCACACTAAAAGTAATTATAGCCTCGCGCGTTGCTTTCGTATCATTTTCAGTATAGCTCACCTCTACCGCTTGATTACCTGTAGCTTTATCAGGTGTTAAAGTTATCCAATCTGGAACATCTGATGTACTCCAATCGTCATTAGATGTTACATTAACGACAAACGATCCCTTACTGGCATCAACAGACTCATCTATTTTATCAATATCAAGCGTGCGGTGCCTTTCTGACTGAATAATAATCAATGTCCTGTCAATTCCATGGACAGAGAATTTGATTTCAGCATTACGCTCAACAAAAGTATCATTTTCTGTATAACTCACCTCAACAGCCTTATTACCTTGTCCTTTATTAGGAGTTAAGGTTACCCAGTCGGGTACACCAGAAGTATTCCATTCATCATTAGATGTTACATTAACAACAAACGAACCCTTATTGACACCAACAGACTCATTAACCTTATCTATAGTAATAGTACGTTTAAGTGCATCTTGCTTAACACTAATAGGATATTTCTTACCACCTGCGACAATTTCGATAATGGCTTTACGGTCAATAAAGGTTGTATTTAGCTTAGCATCGACACTTAGAGTAACGGCACCAACACCTCCACTCATTGGCTTAACTGTTAACCAACTTGGAGCAACCTTTGTCTCTTCTAAATTAATCTGCCATGACGAGTTGGCAGTAAATTTTATCTCTTCGGCATCACCATTCTCTCCAAAAACAATTGAGTTCAGATTTGATGATATCTCTATGGGGTCAAGTGTATTAATTTTCTCATCGCCATCACCGCAGCTACACAACATAAAAAATATTGTAGAACTCAATACAAACAATAATAATTTTTTCATATATACTTACTTTATTATAAAACATAATATTTGGCAAATATAGAAAAAATTGAACTGCATTATACTATGATAAAGATAAGGAATTCCTTATATATACATCCCTCTATCGGTAAAGGAGTATTTTACTGTTTGGGGCATTTCACCTACTTTTATCTCAGATGCTTTCGTTCCGAAGATTAACTCTAAGGCAATATTAAGTAGTGGCTCATCAACTGCTCCAAGCTCAACCAAACGTTTATTTGATACTTCATAAGCATCAAAATCAGGCTTGATACCATTCTCATAATCGGCAGCTCCGTTACGGTCGTAAACATAGCAACATATTGGCTTTAATGTAAAGTCAAAATCTGCATGTCTGAATGCTTGCGAACCAACTCGTTTACCAAGCGTTATATCGCCTATTGTTATTACCTCCATATACTGCTTAAGTGATTGAATAAGCAGCTCCGATGCCGATGCTGTTGATGACGAGGTTAACACATATAATCTTTTAAGGTTTAAATTCTTCCCATTACGTATATACTCTCTGTCAAGGTTATAATTTTGAACCGAACCATCTACATACTTCACAACACAAAGTCGTCTTTCAAAGGCTGTCTCTGGGGCAATAATTGCAGCAAGAACCATCATTGAACGTAGCAAGCCACCTCCATTATATCGTAAATCAAGAACCATCTCATTAACTCCGGCATCCTTAAAGACACGAGACACTGTCCCTAGTCGATCATCATAACTACGGTCATCACTAAAATCACCACCAACACCTGCAGAGAAATGATTATAAAGCAGATAGCCTACTCTTCTATCTCCAACATCCATGATTTTATACAAGGCTACTGGACTATCAACCACCGTGGCAGGCAAATCAATAGAGATATTACTCTTAACCCCATCACTATCAATCACCTCGTATTTATTATAAATTGTACTATTAAGAGATTGGATATTCTGGCTTCCAACAACCACTCCATTAACATTAGTTATATAGTGACCTCGCCGAAGACCCGATTTTTCAGCCACACTATTAGGCATCACATATACAACACAAGCCGAACTATTTTCTATAATTGCATATTCAAAATCGTGCTTGGCAGCCTGCAAACTTGTACCAGAAGAGCCCTTATCATATGAGATTGTAGAGTATAAATTCCCATACTTACCCCGCTCCTTATCAGAAAGAAGTGATAAAAAAAGTAAATTAGGAGGAAGGTTCATATCGATATTATCGGGGATATCCTCAGGGAATAAGTAGTTTTTACGCATAACATCAACAATCCACTCATTT
>CAYIZU010000003.1:18257-29802 GCA_964367795.1 uncultured Rikenellaceae bacterium
TCTTCCTTGTGTCTATCTCTTCTACACCGCCATAACTACCACACGAGACAAAAAACAGAGCAAAGAAAGGAGTGATATGTCTCAAAACCTTCGCCATAACTTCACATTATTGTAACCGTCGTAACATTATCGTTACAAATATAGTGAAATTATTCTCAGATTCCAAAAAAATAATAGAAAAAAATATTTATTTAGTCGCCCCTTAAAAAAGGCTGGTAGAAAACAAAAGTCACCCCAAAAGCTAAATCTGTAATTATCAGTTCGGTGAACCTTTTTTAAGGGTCGACTATTTATTTGTATTTATTCTTTTTCTCCTGTTTAACGAATTGTTTACCCTCAATAACAATAACAAATTCTCCTTTGGGAGGATTGTTGGTAAAATGTTCAATAAGCTCTTTTGAATCGCCACGCAAAGTCTCTTCAAATTTTTTGGTCAATTCACGTGATATCGAAATTTTAGGGTTATGCTCAAAGATAGCATCTATCTCTGTAAGCGTTTTAATAACCCTATGTGGCGACTCATATAATATTATCGTACGCTCTTCAACGCTAAGTTCTGTGAGGCGCTTTTGACGCCCTTTTTTCTGCGGCAAAAAACCTTCAAAACAGAATTTATCACAAGGGAAACCGCTATTTATGAGTGCAGGAACAAATGCAGTAGGCCCCGGTAACGTTTCAACCTCAATGCCACTCTCCACACACTTACGAACCAGTAGAAATCCGGGGTCTGATATACCCGGAGTACCCGCGTCTGAAATAAGTGCCACATTCATTCCAATGGCTATCTTATTAGATATATTTTCTACCACTTGATGTTCATTGAACTTATGAAAAGAGACTAAACTCTTTTTTATTCCCAAATGATTTAGTAATACCAACGAAGTACGTGTATCTTCGGCGAGAATCAACTCCACCTCTTTAAGGCAGTTAATAGCACGAAGTGTTATATCTTCTAAATTGCCTATTGGCGTGGGTACTATATATAATTTTGACATATTTTACGAATATTCTTTTAACACCTTCTTTACAATCTCTTCAACCTTTGATATTGAAATTATCTCAATACCTTTTATCTTTTTTAGCTGCTCGATAACTGCATATTTCGATACAACAATACGCTTAAAACCTAATCTTGCTGCCTCCGCAACACGTACTTCGGTGCGACTTGCAGGACGCACCTCGCCAGACAGACCAATCTCTCCGGCAAAAGCAATATCCTTAGGTAAAGAGATATCGAGTGCCGATGCCATAATAGCAGCTACAACAGCTGCGTCTAAACCGGGATCATTAACCTTAAAACCACCTGCCACATTTATAAAGACATCCTTAGATAGCATCTTATAGCCGATACGTTTTTCAATAACTGCAAGTAGCATGTTTAATCTTTTACCATCAAATCCCGTAGCAGAGCGTTGCGCGGTACCATAAGCTGTACCACTAACAAGTGCCTGTAACTCTATTAAGTATGAGCGAACACCCTCAACCGTAGCCCCAACAGCTACACCAGCCAACTCCTCCTCATAATTAGTAAGGAGTACAGCCGACGGATTATCAATCTCGACTAAACCTTCATTCTGCATTTCGAAAACCCCTATTTCATGTGTTGCTCCAAAGCGATTCTTTATCCCTCTTAGCACTCTGTACACATTATTTGGGTCTCCTTCAAACTGCAACACAACATCAACAATATGTTCAAGAATTTTAGGTCCAGCAATAGAGCCATCTTTGGTTATATGACCAATTATAAACATAGGTATCCTGCTCTCTTTAGCAAGACGTTGCAGGCGAGTTGTACACTCGCGTATCTGCGAAACTCCACCTGCTGTGTTATCAATGTTATCCGAATATAACGTTTGAATTGAATCTATTATAACCATATCAGGCTGCTCTTCATTGATATGCGATATTATTGTATCTACATTAGTTTCAATAAGTAAAGAACAGTTCTCTGATAAACCACCGCCTAATCGTTCCGCACGTAATTTTATCTGCGATGCACTCTCCTCGCCTGACACATATAATGTTCTCCTTTCATTTGATATAACAGATAATTGGAGCGACAAAGTACTCTTACCTATCCCAGGTTCTCCACCAAGAAGTATCAGCGAGCCTTCAACGACACCACCACCAAGAACACGATTAACCTCACTCATTCCCATATCAAGACGAGGGTTATTCTCCTGTGTCACATCCTTTATACGCACAATTTTTGAGGTAGGACTACCAAAAGAACCACCTCTACTCTCTTTTGTTTTGGAAGAAACTTTATGTTCCACGAGACTGCTCCATGTGCCACAATATCTGCACTTCCCAACCCAGTCACTATGCTCACCGCCACACTCTTTACAAAAATATACTACCTTATCTTTTGCCATAAAATATTATTTACACACCACAAAGATAAGAAAAAAGATGTAAAACCTAATCCTTTGGAAGAGTTATTTTTTTAATAACCTCAACATATTCCAATTTTCCACGCTTGTTATATTTCTCTTGCCGCACCATTCCAATACCCCTAGCGTACCATGTTTTTGTTATACTGGTACGATTAGCCAAAAAGCCTTTAAACTGCACTCTCTCTTCAATAACCACACAGTCGAAGTTTCCAATATCAGACTTCAACTCCTCATATTTCAACACTTTTCTTTCATTGATATTAATATTGAACTTTACCCCCAATGTTGAGATGCTTGCATATGCATTTTTCAGTGAATCGTTCGTATTTAAACTATTAGGCAAAATACTCCTTTCCCCATCTACTTTAAATTTCGCTTTTTCGCCTAAAATTCCCCTAAACACATATAATATAATATCCGAGTAGTTTATCGCTATACTCTCTTTAGTGATATATACCATAAATGGCATGGGCCCATTACCTCGATATTTAAGGTATTCACCTTTTTCATCTTTAAAGTGAAATATGCACATAACCACGCCATTATCATTAATATCTATCACCTCAATACGACAATCCCATATATGTTCGCCCTTTACACTTTTATTGACATAGTCAATAACAGCACCTTTTTTTGCAAGGAAATAAGGTTCATCAGCGTATGCGGTACCACATAATAGGATTGTAATAATAGAGATAAAAATATTTTTCATACGTTAGGTCTATAGCCATTTGACAAGAGCAAAATCTTGCCTATGGGGCAGTAACTCATTCTTTGGATAGATTCGTATTGCTAATTGAATTAATCCGGGATATTCTGCTACCACCTGCACATGATAGTGGGCACGACCATACTCCTCTTTCGTCACTTCGAACTCAAAAGTTTGCTTAATAGACAACTTATCGCTCACACTTTCGCACATAACAAGCTCAACACCAACATCTTGTGCACTAAGCTCACCAATGTCCAATACTATATCGGCAGTGTATGTGCTACCAATAGCTAAAACTTTGTCTGAATTACTTGGAAAACTATAATCGACCAACTCAACACTTTGCCATTGCTGCAGCACCTTCTGTTTCCACTGTGCAATATTAAGTGCAAGGGCATAATTATCCTTCACCAACATACGACTTCGCTCACCCATTGGAATATAGTATTTGTTCTCATAATCGCCCAACATGCGATTAGTTGTAAACTCCGATGCAACCTTGGCTATTGTATTCTTGATATACTCAATCCATTTTTCAGACACTCCATCCATATTCTTATCATAAAACACCTTAGTGATGTCATTTTCAATGATATTATATAGTGTCTCAGCATCCAACTCATCTTGGTAGGTTTGGTTCTCATACATTCTCTCTTGAGGAAGCATCCATCCTGCATCAGGCGAATAACCCTCGACCCACCAACCATCGAGTACACTTAAATGCATAACTCCATTCATAGCAGCCTTTTCACCACTCGTACCTGATGCCTCAAGCGGACGTGTTGGGGTGTTCATCCACACATCAACACCACTTATTAGATACTTCGCTAAACTCATATCATAATTAGGCAAGAATATTATCCTACCTATAAATTGTGGCATTTTAGATATTTCAATAATCTTTTTTATTAAATCCTGCCCTGCATGATCTGCCGGGTGTGCCTTACCTGCATATATAAATTGCACTGGACGCTCTGGATTATTAACTATTTCATTAAGCTTATCCAAATCACTAAATAATAGGTGCGCACGTTTATATGTAGCAAACCTACGAGCAAAACCAATGGTTAAAACATCATCTCTAAGATTCTCGTTTATCTCTGTACATTGGCGCGGAGTAAAATAAGATAAGGATTTACAACTCTCAACCCTATCCTTAATCTTCTCAATTAAACGCCCACGTAATACTTGGCGAATAGATACAATTTTACTATCATCAACATCATATATTTTATTAAAGCAACTCTTATCATAATGATGATTAACAAAATCTTCTCCAAAAAGCTCATTGCATACATCCTTCCATTCTGGCGCACTCCATGTGGGATAATGAACGCCATTTGTAACATAGCTAACATGTAGCTCTTCAGGAAAATAACCCTGCCATAAAGGTTTAAATATATCTTTTGTCACGTCACCATGTAAACGACTCACTCCGTTAATCTCTTGCGACATCTTTGCAGCAAGGAAACTCATAGAAAATTTTTCTGTTATGTCGTTAGGATTACTGCGTCCTAAGCTTATAAGCTGCTCCCAGCTTATCTTTAACTCCTCTGCAAAATGAGAGATATAGCCTCGCAGCATATTTTCAGTAAAGTAGTCGTGTCCTGCAGGCACTGGCGTATGAGTTGTAAATAAAGAAGATGAGCGAACAACCTCCATGGCTTCAGTGAATGTAAGGTTCTCATCATTAATATAATGCTCTAAACGCTTAAGCCCTGCAAATGCAGCATGACCCTCATTATAGTGATATATCTTAGCATCAATACCCAACTGACGAAGTGCCTCTACCCCTCCAAATCCTAATACTAACTCCTGCTTTAGACGATTTTCTAAATCACCACCATAGAGATGATGAGTTATCGTGCGATCTTCTGGTAGGTTATCCTCAAAATCGGTATCTAATAGATATAACTCAATGCGCCCCACATCAACGCGCCAAAGCCTCGCATATACTACACGCCCGGGGAAAGGAAGGCTAACAGTGTGCCAATTATGATTCTCGTCCATCATTGGTATAATAGGGAGTTTCATAAAATCTTGCGCCTCATACCGTGTCTCCTGCTCTCCTTTTTTACTTATCTGTTGCGTGAAATAACCATATCTATAGAGTAGACCAACAGCTGCTATCTTAACACTCTTATCACTCGCCTCTTTCAAATAATCGCCAGCCAGTACACCCAATCCACCAGAGTATATCTTAAGCGAAGCATGTAGGGCATACTCCATACATAGATAAGCAACCCCGACACCACTCATAGAATCTTTTTTCAACATATAATCTTTGAAACGAGAATATACAGCAGATAGTTTATCCGTAAACTCTCTATCATTCTCCAACTCTTTATATCTCGTCATGCTTATACTGTCAAGCAATGCGATAGGATTATTCTCGGTTTCGCCCCATTTGATACAATCTATCATATTAAAGAGCTCCATAGCGTCTTCGTTCCAACACCACCACATATTTTTTGATAGCTCCTCAAGAGCTATAAGCTTATCTGGGATACTTTTATGTATAACAACACTCACCCAGTGAGGGTCGTTTATTACAGGTTCACATTCAAAGTACTCTAATCTCTCAATAGAGGATACAGATACCACCTTAAGACGCTCGCTTGCCTTAGAAAGAGATATATCAAACGCCGTTTGATAATGCTTAATAAAGTTATCCCATAGGGCAATCTTTGATACATCAAGAGCACTCTCTCTGCTACGCATTGTCTCTTCTGCGCTCATATTAAGGTGACTATCAATGCTGAAAGCAATATCTTCAACAACACTTTCGGTATTGGTATCATCTCTAAAAATTACCTTAATACCCAATGGATTATCCTCATAATTATCTTTTACCCATAAGCCAAAGCCTGCTAATGTTGTAGTAATTGTTGGCACTCTAAATGCCACACTCTCCATTGGAGTATAACCCCATGGCTCATAATACGAAGGGAATATGGATAAATCAAGTCCAACCAGTATATTATAGTATGACATATTAAACACCCCATCATTACCATTAAGATAACATGGAACAAATACAATCTTAACTTTCGACTCACTGTCATTTGTCAAATTAAACTGCCTAATGGCTTTTATAGCAGGATCGTTATCATAATCTATCAAATTATGAGTCGTTATATTATTGCCGGGGATAATCGTTGCCTCTGGCTGCTCTATATTATGCTGCATTTCAGCATTTACACCATCATTTCCAGCAGGAATAAGAATAAAAGCAACAAGCTCGCGATTATTATTATATTTATGCTTTAATGTATTGAGTGCCTCAATAAATACATCTACACCCTTATTTTTAAACTCATAACGCCCACTTATACCAACAAGTAAAGCATCATTATTTATACTCTGCCCCACAACAGCTCGTGCAACTTGTAGCAGTTTACTTCGAGCCGACTGTTGAAGTGTTACATACTCCTCATCGTTAGGCGTGATATCTGGCTCAAAGCCATTAGGAGTAATCAAGTCAACAGGCTTACCTAAGAAATGACGGCACTCCTTAGCTGTAATAGCACTTACAGTGGTAAAGCAATCAGCATATTGTGCCGAGCATTTTTCAAGTGAATATTTAGAGCTCACATTAAAATGACGAGCGAGCTCTTCTGGTTGATAGCTATCCATCTCGCCATATAAAGGAAGATTATTACCGGCTATACAACGCCCAAGCACTGTGGCATGTGTTGTAAAGATAGAACCCACCTGTGGCATCCTATTTTTAAGATATAAAAGCCCCGTACCTGTCATCCATTCATGGAAATGAGCTATTGAATATTCCCTAACACTACTTGAATGCAGTATAAAACTCTCAATAACACGCCCCGATGCATATCCAAAAAGAGCTGGTTCAATATAATCCCATTGACCACTAATTGAGTTCAGTTTATACTGCTCCCACAGCTCTGAAAAGATTCTATCTTTCTCTTTTATCAATGTTGTAAAGTCAACCAGAATAACTATCGGATTACCCTCTATCTTCCAACGTCCCACTTTGATACGTAAACCCTCGTTCTTTGCCTTTTGTCTCCACGACTTAAATAATCGATTATCTTCAACAAATTCAGGATGACTTTCCGATTTACGCCATAAATCTGGACCTATTAATATATATTTGTCACCATATATACGTGACATGCTAAGTGCTTTGGTTGATACAACGGTATATATACCTCCAACCATATTACACACTTCCCAACTAACCTCAAAGTGATACTCTTGATTAGCCGTTATCTCTTGCTTCATATTGACTATTTTTTTCTATTTTTCTTCTTTTTATAGATGACGATTCCATTTTCATAGATTTAACACGCTCTGTCATATCACTTATTACATTCATATAGTTAATAAATGCCTCATATGGTGAATCATATGGATTTAGAATATTGTTACCTATATGTTTTGTCGACATATAGTGCAAATTATCACTACCCAATAATTTAAGATATGTATTATTCAAATCTGTGTCATTAATCTTCTTAACCTTTCCATGCAATCTATTCAAGCACTCAAATGCTTCGTTTTGTAGTTCATTACCCATCCATGACGATAAATCACGTTCTTCATCCATCCACGATATGGCATGCGGAATATTCACCACCGCCTTAGGTTGATGAAAAGCTCCGGCATGAGAGACCGTTGTAAAGTCAAGCTCCTCAGAGTGAATAACATCCTCTATCATCTGTTTCATAAACTCTATTATACCTGTATCCGCCGATTGACGCTCACCAAAAGTCTCATAGGGCATATAAAGATTAACAACATCCTGACTTTCACTATCACGTTTTAACCACTCAACATATTTATCGGCGGTTAGAGGCCACTCGCTCCAACTACGATTAGAAAAACGAAGAGATATATCATCGCTTAGTCGTGAGTTACGCATGAGTATTTTTAATTTAGGTGTTTCACTTGACGCATATACATAGTTAGGGCTTTTCCATCCCAATATATGGCGTGCTCCTTCAGTTAATATTGTCTTATAGCCCAACTTAGATACCACCGAACCTATCTCATTAGAGTATATCATTGCAGTGTTACAGAAGCTCTTTGGTGTAACACCAAAAAGCCGTGTAATTTCGGCACTATGACGTTTAACTTGTGAAGTAAACTCCTTCTCCCCCACCATAGAGGATAGTGAATGTGAATATGTTTCGGCAACAAATTCAGCACATCCGCTATCTGCCAACTCCCTAAAACTATCAATAACCTCTGGCGCATAAACCTCCAATAAGTCTAAAGTATTTCCATTTATAGCAAACGACACTTGAAAATCCTTACCATATTTATGTGCAAGCTCTATGAGCATATTATTCATCGGTAAATAGCAGTTACGTGCTACACGCTGAGTTGTTGTTCTGTTCGTAAAATCATCAAAATAGTCGTTACTCTTACCTATATCAAAAAAATGATACCTACGCAATCTAACAGGTTGGTGAACCTGAAAAAATAGACATATACTCCTCTTCTCTTTCATAATTTTGTGTTTTCGTGTGTTATTATTTTAGTCAAGTGTTAATAATTATTTTTAGCTATTAAAATACACCTTTTATTATTGATAAATACAAATCTTTTAATTTTTTCGTTGGTTCATCCCACCTTAATGCATTCACCTCATCATATCCCAATTTTTCAATCATATTATTTAGTGACGGATATTTTAGTAGTCCATATATAGAATCTGCCAGAGCATCCACATCCCAAAAATCAACCTTTATAGCATTTTCAATCACCTCGGCTACACCTGACTGCTTAGATATAATTGTAGGTACTCCTGCGCGTATAGCCTCCAGAGGAGATATCCCAAAAGGCTCTGAAACCGAAGGCATAACATACACATCACTTTGAGCAAACATCTTTTGCACATCTGCTCCTCGCAAGAAGCCTGTAAAATGAAAATTTGTTCCCATTTTAAGTTCCGCTACACGACGAATAGAGCTGGTCATTAAATCACCATTACCCGCCATAACGAAATGCACATCAGGGTCTCTATCAAGGACTTTTCTCGCAGCTTCGATAAAATACTCTGGTCCTTTTTGAAAAGTAATACGTCCTAAAAAAGTAACAACCTTTCTATTAAGTCCTCTATTGGCTTTCACTTTTATATCTCCTTTAAAATCAACGGCATTATGAACCGTCACCACCTTTGCAGGATTTATGCCATATTTATTAATAACAATATCGCGCGTAAGATTACTTACTGTTACCACACGGTCAGCCGCCATCATACCCTCCTTTTCAAGGCTTAAAACCAAAGTATTCTTATTCTCCGCTGAACGATCATATTCAGTAGCGTGAACATGCACCACTAAAGGTTTTCCTGACACTTTTTTTGCCTCGATACCTGCGGCATAGGTCAACCAATCATGAGCATGTATTACATCAAAATCCTCATCTTTAGCTATTTCGGCAGCAACAATAGCATATCGTGCAACCTCCTCCATTAAGTTCGAACCATAGCTACCAGAGAAATTATAAGTCCCCTCTACGCTATCATTACGATACTCTTTACTCTCTTTCACCGAGCGGTTTACTTCATACTCAAACCTTTCAGGGTCCATATATGGTACCAAGTTGGAACCAACACCATAAGTTTTAATATTATGAATATACTCCGATGTCACCACTTCTGAAAAGTTAGTAACGACCCTACTTGCGCTTATTATCCGTAAATCTGATTCATCCTCATCACCCGAGGCACGAGGCATAACAAAAATCACATCCACATCATTACTCGCTAATCCTTTTGTAATACCTAAACACGCCGTACCAAGTCCCCCTGCTATATGTGGAGGAAACTCCCAGCCGAACATCAATACTTTTGGTTTCATACCATTCAATTTACTATTTATCATACTCTTCAATCATTCTCATTGCTCTTAATATCTCACCAACACTCCACGCTTGCGATATTGCACCACCTGCTGGGTGCGGTGGATTACCGCCATAAACCTCTGATATTGAGCTAATACAACTACTTGTCATATCCTCTTCAAAATGAGATACTATCTCTTTAGCTCTTGGCACAAAACTACTACCATATAGTTTAAAGTTAGCCTCTACGTATGCACCAAGCAGCCACGGCCAAACGGTACCTTGATGATAAGCCATATCTCG
The DNA here is from genome assembly GCA_964367795.1 of uncultured Rikenellaceae bacterium. Taxonomy (GTDB): domain Bacteria; phylum Bacteroidota; class Bacteroidia; order Bacteroidales; family Rikenellaceae; genus JADFUS01. The sequence continues at coordinate 28,491 of CAYIZU010000003.1, forward strand.
CACCTCTTGTGAACCGTGATAGACTCCCTTATAGAGTGGGTTACGTGGCGACAGAGTACGTAAACCTTTTGGGGTAAGTAGGTGTTTTGTAACGCAATTTACAACACTTGCCTTCTGCTCTTCATTAATTGGAGAGAACTCCAACGAGCAGGCAAATATCTGATTTGGTCTTATATTCATGTTGGGGCCAACTTCATTTATATAGTCGGCAAGGTAACCCTCCTCGTGATTCCAGAAATTAGAAGCAAATGATTGCTTTATTCTTTCAGCAAGTTCTTGCCACTCTTCAACAAATATATTATCTCCTGCCTCCGAGGCTAAACGAATCGTATAACAAACAGCATTATACCACAATGCATTTACCTCAACTGCATACCCTCCGCGCTGTGTGGGTGCTATGCCATTATACACCACATCCATCCATGTGAGAGCACGCCCTTCCTCTTTAGCCCATATCAAACCATTTTCTGTCATATATGAGAATTGGTTTATGCCATCACGATATGCAGTAAGTATCAACTTCATACTGTTTCCAAAGCTATCCCACACCTCCGCATCGCTGGTAGCCTTACCATACTCCTGCAGAGCCTTAAAAAACCACATTGGAGCATCTATCGAATTATAGGCAGCATCTGAACCGCTCCCTACATTCGGGAAAAGCCCTCCTCTAAGCCTGCTACACATAGTTAACAGAACTTGTTTACATGTATCAGTGTCGTTATTAGCACTTATTGTTACGCCCGGAAGAGCTATAAAGGTATCACGTCCCCATGTACCAAACCACGGATACCCTGCAATTATCTCTACCTCACGTCCGCGACGTATAATGAATTGATTTGCGGAATATTTGAGACAATCCTCAAAATTATCCCTAACCTTACGCGAGGCAGCTTGTTTTTCAAACTTCACCTTTAATCTTTGTGTTGGAACACTCTGAAGAGATGCAGAAAAAATAACACTCTCTCCTTTCTTTATTGGGAATTCAAAATAGCCGGGCACAAATAAATCCTCCTTATAATCATACCCTCTCTCCTGCTCCTCAACATACTCTATATTACGATACCAGTCGGGAGTAGCTACAAATTCACATCTTTTGTTAATTTGCATAAAGAGTTCAGGAAATCCATTATAAAGTTGAGAACTTATACCGTTATCAACCATCTTATAGTAGGTATTAGCTGTCATATTCTCTACCGACAAAGCATTAACATTACGGAATGCCAAGAATGGTTTCAATCTTAACTTAGTACTTGAGTGTGCATCAACTAATGTATATTTTATGAGTAGCTGACTATCGTCGTGCAACAATATA
>CAYIZU010000004.1:0-11642 GCA_964367795.1 uncultured Rikenellaceae bacterium
TGCAAACATAAAAATTGCTGCCGATGCCATTAATAGTATTTTCTTCATATTATATTTAGTTAATTAATTATCGTGGTTACATCGATAACCAAACCAATGTAACCTATATCCTAAAAACTATTGCTGTGCCTCACCGCCAGTAATATCACTTCCTGTGCCCCAGCCATTAACACTTACGGCACCAAGCTCTACTTTATTCTTACCTACGTTAAGAGTAATAGTATGCATTTTTCCACCTTGAAACTCGAAGTCAGTACCATGATTGTAAACATAAGCGTTACCTCCTATGTTAATTGTAACAGTACGAATATTTTGAGGGACAAAAATAGCCTCATACGACGATGTAGCACCATTTGATGAAAGTAAAGATAATGGTTGCTCTGACGCAGTAGCTGTTGCAGAGACAGCCGCTGTCTTAGTAAATAGATTTAGCAATGCATCCGTTTTAGCATTAATAGTAACACTTGTAGCAACTGGATTATCGCCAAACTCGTTACGGTAGTTAAGAACAACCTTTACTTGACTCATAACGTGGTCGAAAGCGAGTGTAATAGGCTCGTTATCATTTGCTTTCTTACCCATTGTGTTTGTTGCAAGCATAACATCCTTTACATTAGTGGTTAATGCAAGGTCATATGGATGTGCATCAAAAGTTGTGATATCCTGTACAGGATAAATCGCAGCAAAAGAGTGCACAGAAGTCATATCTTTCCATAACATTAATGGTGTTGGAGTCCATGTTGTTCCATCATACTTATTTACAGAATTTACAACAACAGCAGCTGTTGGCACTACTGTAAAATCATTTGCAACCCAGCCGTAAACTTTAATCTCGTCGTTAGACTCAAACTCTTGATTTCCATTAGCATCAGGAGCTGTTACACGTGTTTCAGGCTTTGAAACCTCAGTACTAATCTTAATGTACTGTGATGGCTCTTGGTAATCACCACCTTTTTGACAACCTACCATTGTCACAGCTGCAAAAGCAGCTAAAATTAAAAAGTTCTTTTTCATAATAATTATAATTTAGATTATTTGTATTCTATTATATTGTTGGCTCAAGTATCTCACCTAAAATACCTTCTCCTACAACCCATCCGTTTATTGAAATATCTCCCGACTCTACATCCATAGGTAATTCTATTGGATTAGTAAATATCAGCGGTTTCATATCTGTATTAAAATCCTTTAAGTCTGCAGATATATTAGACGTTATTACCTTTACACCACCATTAACATCTGTAATTGTAATTTTTAACTCCTGCGTATCACCTATTGTACCTAACACATTAAACACAACCGGCATAGCTGATTCTGTTGCGCTAAGCGTTGGATAATGAGTCAATGTAACCACATCAGATAATTCATCGGTAAGGATATTCCTCGCCCCCGCAATACCACTCAACTCAACCTTAACACTCTCTACATTCGAAACCTCACTCGATGTATACTGTAAATTAAACGACAAATAAGCTGTACCGCGTTGTGTGTTCAGTGTAATCTCATTAACTCTATCTTGTAATATATCCATTGTATGACGTGCATAGTATAACGACTGCGGTTTCGGCTCCGGATCTGCAACTGCACGTGACGCTGCCGAAAGAGTGGCAAGACCATTGACGATACTAATACCAGTCGGGTTATTATGAACATACAACAGTTGCGACTCATGTGGGTCCACAACAAAAGTTTGAGATTCTCCTTCAACATCATGCGACTCCTCGCCAATATGGAAAGTATAACGATCTGGTTTCTCCTCTCCATCATGGAGATTTTCCCAAGTAGCTGTTAGAGACACCGTTCCCATATCAGGTGTTTCGGTTACATAAATATCACTCTTATAGCACCCCGTAAGTGCCCCTATTATTAATAGTGCAAATATTATTTTCTTCATAATCTTACAATTTCCAAATTAGTGAAATACCTGCCTGTATAGGCACAAATAGACTCTTCTTTACTGCTCTATCTATATAGACATTAACTTTATCATCTGTTTGACGATAGGAGTCATACTTCGCTGTACCATACCCTAAACCAAGAGAAAAATCTAAATCAAACGTTTTTGATAGTGTAAGTTTATAACCCCCTGTTAATCCACCGCCAATAAAATCTCCTTGATAGCCAGTTTCGCTCATTTTATAGTTATAACCACTTGCTAAGAACTGTACACCTAAAAACAATCTATGCTCTGTTCCAAGATAGTAACGCACTTCCGGCGCTACAAACCATCCTCCCATATTATTCTTCCATTCTGTGTTACCCATAAACGAATATCCTCCATTTATTAGAAGACCAAAACGACTCTCTGGATTCTTAAACTCAAAACCTAAATTCATCAAACCACCTGCCCAATATAATAAGTTTGCACGCATGCTAATATTTCCGGTTGCGGCAGTAGACTCTTCTTCTACTTCTATCTCATAAGTAGCAGGTTTTACACTCTTAGGAGTCTCGTCAATCATAGCAGCACGCTCTTCAGCCCTTGCAGCTACTTCATCTTTTACAGCTTTTAGCTCCTCTCTTGCCTTAACCAATCGATTATGTGAGATAATCTTATCTGCAAAATCATCCCCTAATATCTCTCTGATCTTCTCTATGGATGCAGGAATAGTTAAAACAACAACATTACGAAGCTCCTCCTCACCGTATGGCTCCGCATTAAACTTAGAGGTTGCAAACATAAATTCGGTTGCATAGCCTTTTTGTATAAGTGCACTTTTCACGCGATTACGCTGTATATGCGCCACCTCTCTTGCACTCTGCCCCTCATTTGGGATTGTACCATAACTTGCAACGTGGATATACATGTTACCACAACTTAAATCAGACCGATTCTTCTCGATAAGTTCAACAAACTCTTCAAGTCCAATTTTATTTTCTTTGTATGGACTAAAGAACATATCTTTACCCTCAACAAATTGAAATACAAAGCTATACCCCTCGGGTTGGCTCTGCGCTACCGCACTCCCCAAAACAGAAGTTGTTAGTAGTAATAATAGAAATAATTTCCTCATATAATAATAATTTTTGTTTCCTATTTATTCTCCATTCTCTCAATAACCTTTTATTAACGCAAAAAAGCCGTAAAAAGTATCTCACTCCTCACCGACTTTAAAAACATTAAATAGTGAGAAAATAAACTATATACTCAAAACTCAACATAATAAAACTCCTCCTCCATATAATTATATGCCATTTAAAATAATCAATGCCCATATATCGAATACAAAGTTAATAATTATTTTCACCGTTCCAAATAAAAAATAATATTTTTTTTCCATGCATAATAGGTAAAAAAATATCAATTTTGAATCTTTGTTATTATTTTAATACGAATACATCCTATTGCATTAACATAGTAAACAATATAGATGAAAACATTTAAAAAAAACAGACGACAAAAAATTTTGTCGTCTGTTTTTTTTTAGTATTCAATGCTATTTTGAACTATTTCTATGTATGCAATATCTTGAACATCGCCCGATTTTACAACTATTATATTTGCCCCTTCTTTAAGATAAAGTGACTTCACTCTCGCAACTCCATTTTTTACTGTGATAGTACTCTGCGGTACTCCATTTACTACAACATCAACAGTGGGACATGATGAAAAAATAAGCAAGTCTTGCCTACGATTAGTTCGTTGTTTCAACCTTTTTTGCGTTATATGAATAAATTTCTCACTACTATTCCATAGAGCTTTATAAAGATAAAAGGCGTCTTTCTTTACTAATCTATCATATGTAACAAGCCCCATATCATTAACACTATTTACCTCCTTATCATTACTAAAGGTAACTCCATAATCAAACATTGAGTTAATAAATCTTCCCCATATATATGGCCTATTAAGGAATGCATCACTATATGTGACATGGAATTCCGTTTGATAGCTTTCCGGACGCCATGTATCCCCATCATTAACGGCTATTTGCCTCTCTTGCTGATGATAGATCGAACCTCCTGCGCCATACTCTCCGACAGCAGGGAAAATTTTTCTCCAACCACTCTTAAAATTATTCAACCACAACCCAACATCCGAAGCGTTCCTACTATTCCATCCAAAATATTGACTCCACGATATAGCATCAGTTATATTATTAATAGCTCCATCTTCATTACTGCACCCTACAGTCATGACATTATGAGAAATATCTTTCACCCTTTTATTTAACGTTTCAATATATGAAATAGGCGAATCGTAATAACCTGATACATTACTAAATAAACCAACAAAACAGACAGACGGATTATTATATAATTGATAAACCATCTCCTGTAACTGCAAATCACCATTAGAGATAAGTCCTGAAGAACTTATAAAACTAACACCATGTCCTGAAATATCTCCACTAAAAGGTAAGTCTACCCATGTAATAAAGCCATATCTATCCGTTATATCATATAGCTCACCGCTGTGTGGATAGCCAGCACAGCGTACCGCAGTCGCACCCATCTCTTTAATCATAGACATATCCCTCAATCGGTGCTCTACACGTAGTGCCGAGTGAACATTTGCCCAATCTTCCATATATGTAACTCCTTTAAGTTCATACTCTTTACCATTAAGCATAAATCCCTTATCTCTATTGATATGAAAATTCCGTAATCCAAATGTTTCCGCTACCTTATCAACAACCTTTCCGTTAATATCTATAACCTCAACCTCACAGCGATACATGGATGGACTATTGCGACCATTCCACAACTTAGGAGAATCTATCTTTAACGGCAAATTAAGCTCTTTCTCACCCTCCAAGCCAATTGATAAATCAATAGTCTTTGTTGCTACCACTTTATCTTTATCATATATCGTAGCTTTAACCTTTCCCTTATCTCCGTATTGACCAGCAGTATGTATACGCACAGATATTGCAGCCTCGCGGTTCGTAAGATTATTTTGCGTGATATATACGCCATCTGTACTGAAATGAAGTGGTGTTATGTGTAGTTTATCAGTAACTATCAACTCAACATCTCGATATATCCCCCCATAAAGATTATAATCCCCAACAAGAGGAAAAACATCATATCTTACAGAGTTGTCAACATTAACAACAACCGTATTCGTTGCACCCTTACGTATATACGGTGAAATATCAAAAGTGAAAGCAGTGAAAGCCCCTTTGTGCTCGCCAACATATTTACCATTTACAAAAACTGTAGCAACCGATGCAACACCTTTAAAACGAATAAATGTTAATTTATTTACCCAGCTATCTGGCGCAGTAAACTCTTTAGTATAAAAATATCCTCCCCTTTGATCATCAAGAGTGTTTGTAATAGACTCCTCACGCCATGTATGCGGAAGATTCACCACAGCGGATGGTTGCCCCTTTTTCAAAGACTTACTAATAACCCAATTCCTATTGAATGGAATCACCTCACGCGCCACTACATCGCTCACGAATAATGTGAGTAGCAGCACAAAAATAACATAAATAATCTTTTTCATATCTCATTGGTTAGCTTTCGGACAAAGGTATAAAAAAAATTCTAATTGGGCAAATCATGCGCTTAAATTACAGGGCATACGCACGAAAAATAATTTCAGATAATAGTTAAAATTACTTGCGTTTGCCCTGTTTTAAATTATTTTAAAATATATGGGGAGTTCTAAAAACTGCTTTTATGTGATGCGATTTGATGGTTGAGGATTTTTGTGATTTGAAAAATCAGCCTTTAGTGGTTCTAAAGGTCGATTTTATAAACCCGCAAAAATACAAATCAGCGAAGATGCAGCGCGTGAAATGAGTTTTTAGAAGTTCCCATATGGTAATTCATAAGTTTGTGAGGCTTTTAATCCAATAGCACGACTCATATATATATCATCATGTGCCCCCTCAACCGCGCCAAAAGTTCCATCATCTTTAATCTCATATAAATCTATCTCATTCAAGGCTCTTTCGTCCCGTTCAATATACCCCTCTTCTCGTAGTCGCTTATTCATTTGAGTAATCAAGTCGCTCTTTGATGCTCGAGTGGTAAAAAAACCATATCTCTCGGGACGTCCCTCAATGATACGCTGCGGGTCTGTTCGACAATATAAATTATCATATTTACCCTTTATCTCATCGAGTATGGTTAATGAATGATCTCCTTCACTACCCTTATTATCCAATGAATTAGCCTCAACTACAAGTAATGCATTATTAAAATACTTTGCAATTTGAACACTCTTCCAAACTGCTAAATCTTGATCTAAGTGAAAGCGACATGTCCCAATACACTCCTCAACACCCCCTTCCGCCAGCCAATACCTATCAATTATGGATATAACAGACCAGTCGGCATCTTTACCTCTCCCACCTATATCCATGCTCACAACATAGCGTCGACGCATATTACTCTCTTTATCAGGTAACGCCCATAGGTGTAAGTCACCAGTAGCAGATTCCACGAAATGCAAAGAGTCATCTATGGCTCCCATACCATATTGTGACGAAGCATGAAGATTCCCTATATATAGTGGAGGCATCGTATACTTACGCATAGAATCAACATAGGCTGGAGGATGAGCGCGTCGACCTGTTGACTGAAACGCTTCAGATGGCGTTGTTGGAAACTCACACCCCATACGCCAGTCATCATAACTCTCCATATGTTTCTTGGTCCGATACCAATTTATTGCTTCAAGCGTAGCACCCAAAGAGAAATAACTAAGTTCCCTATCACTCATAGAGTAAATAAAATCACGCCTCTCCTTAGTCGTTGCAAAAGGGATAGAATATATCTCTATTTCATACCATGCAACAAATATTGACTCATAACCGCTCTCTCCTGCTACGGACTTACACCACTCTTTGTGAAAAAAATTACCAACTCCCTTTGCCGTACTCTCCATTACAACCATAGTATATGGTTCTAATGGCACAGTTCCACCTACCGATTGCACCAAATCCTCGGGACGTTTTCCCTCCGTTGCCTTCCATAAGCCTACCTCCGAGAGGTGTGCCATCATAACATCAGCCGAACGCAACGAGTCGGGTTTCTGCATCGAGCCCATGTATATCACACAGTCACGATTTTCTATAACTCGGTTTTACGCTGAACCTTCGAACGACCCAAATATTACGGGCATCACCTCCGTAGGATGGTATTGAGCGAGACGACTATACATTGACTTTATATTACGTGCTTGATCCTCAACATCTGCCACAATAACCGAATGCCACCCCGTTCTATGGAAAAGCTGTATCCAACTCATAAATATTTGCACCAGTGTCGAACCTCCCCACTGCCTTGCTTTTAATACAATAACCCTTATTGGTTTTTCTGATACCATCATATTATATAGTAGCATAAATAATTTCAATTGCGGCCGACGCATTATGAAAGGAATTATTTTTTTCGACAATTTGTCTTGTATTTTCACACAGCATGCGCACCAATACTCAAAATCATACTCCATACGCCATCTTAATAGCAAATAGAGAACCTCTTCTTTAGCACTCTCATTTTTTTTTATTGTATAGCTTTCAACCGAACCACAAAGTATTATTTCTGCTACTAAATCACATTTTTTCATCTTCATTGGTAATAACATGAAGTTCTCACTATCAATAAATAACTTAAACCGCGGTACTGGTGAACCAACACCAGTTATAGGATTATATTCTCGCATTAAATCCTTATTTCGACGATTATTCTCTTTAATAATATCAGTGTAGCGTTCTTTATCCATAAGTTTTAATCTTTCATATTTAATATAGCCCTCTGCACATCTCGGTTAAAGCTATCCTCATCTGCCATTATCCTACATATTATAGAACAAACATAATTATGAGTCAAATTATGTTTAGAACATAATATCTCATAATAGTAGCCCCTTGCAATTGAATCGGCCACTTCTGGGTACTGCTCTTTTGTTTTCCTACACAGCTCTTTGTAGTCTAAATAGAGCTTGTTGTGCTTCAAAATAGTTGAATCATTGTGCTTTACATTTCCTCTCTGCATAATAATAGATAATTAGTTGTTAATAATAATATTTATGCAAAGTTAATAATTAATTACAAATATTAAGGGCATAAAATTGTATTTAAAATTACAATTTTGTAATTTAGAATACAAATAATAGTATAAATGTCTATAAATGAGAGTATAAAAAAAGTTTTTTTTTATTTTTTTATATAGTAATTCGTATGTTAACAATTAATTATCAAAAAAATAAAAGGTATTGTTATTGTCAATCAAAAAAAAACAGTTATATTTGTTGCATCTATTAATATGAGATAAGTTATACATATGGAACAAAAAAAAACGAAAATAGTAGCAACTATTGCAGACAATAGGTGCGAAGTAGATTTTTTGCGCTCGCTATACAATGCGGGTATGAACGTGGTTCGAATAAACTCGGCACATTTAACACCAGAGGCGGCATCAGTGATAGTTAAGAATGTGCGTGAAGTATCTGAAAAGATAGCTATACTAATTGATACTAAGGGACCAGAGATTCGTATCTCAAAGTGTGAAAATGATGGTTTTGAGGTTGAAGCGGGCGACGAAATAATAATTAAAGGTGGTGCGGATAAGTTATCATCTCCTGCGGCACTTTATGTATCTTATCCTGACATAGTGGATGTATTAGATATCGGCGTATCAGTACTTATAGATGATGGTGATATCAAAATGGTTATTGTTGACAAGCACGAAGATTCATTAGTTGCGAGGGTGACGAATAGCGGTAAGATAAAAAATCGTAAAAGTGTAAATATTCCCGGTGTAGCAATAGAGATGGATTCGGTAACAGAGCGCGACAGAGAATTTATTGAGTGGGCCGTGAAGGAGGGGATAGATTTCATTGCACACTCGTTTGTACGTAGTAGCAAGGATGTTATGGAGGTACAAGATATACTAACAAATCTAAACAGCTCGATTAAGATAATATCAAAAATTGAAAACATTGAGGGGGTTAATAATATTGATGAGATACTTCAGTGCACATATGGCATTATGATAGCTCGTGGTGACCTTGGCGTTGAGATACCAGCGGAGCGCATACCTGCAATACAGAGGGATATTATCCGCAAATGCTATGAGGCTAAACGGCCTGTTATAGTTGCCACTCAAATGTTACAAAGTATGATTAGTTCTCCTCGTCCTACACGTGCTGAAGTTAGCGATATTGCAAGTGCCATATTTCAGCGCACCGATGCAATCATGCTAAGTGGTGAAACAGCAAATGGGCAATACCCTCTTGAGGCAGTCGAGACAATGAGGCGTGTAGCTCTTGAGATAGAAGCAAATCTGGATTATGTAAACAGTTTAAATATGACATGCATAAACAACCCTGTTACAGAACAATTAGCACGTGCAGCTGTTACATGTGTTGATAATCTTCCTATAAAGGCTATTATTATTGATACTTTATCAGGAAGAACAGGGCGATACCTTGCGGCATTTAGAGGGAAAAGTCCGGTTTATGCTATGTGTTACAAGAAAAATGTTATGAGAGAATTGGCTCTTTCATATGGGATATACCCAAGTTATCAAGAAACATCATACGTTCATCGTGATTTTTTAATTAAAGAGGTAAAGCAGTTAGTTGCAAAGAAGATGTTGCATAAGAGTGATATGATAGCTGTTGTTGGTGGTGATTATGGAGCTTTAAGTGGGCCATCATTCATGGATATATCCATAATAGAGGTACTATTAAAGAAGTTTGAAATGGTTAATCAATAAATAAATTATAAACGTATGAAAATAAGTGAATCAGATTTATTAATTACAGATGAAGGTCGAGTTTATCACCTAAACCTTCTCCCAACGGATGTTGCAGAGAGAATAATCGTTGTTGGCGACCCAGCGAGGGTGGACATGATTGCAAAATACCTTGATAATATAGAGTGCGATATAACTCATCGTGAATTTCACACGATCACAGGTATGTACAAGGAGAAACGCATTACTATTATGAGTAGTGGTATTAGTTCGGACAATATTGATATATTAATGACAGAGTTAGATGCTCTATTTAATATAGATTTGGGAAAGCGTGAAGTTAAAAATACGATTACGCCATTGGAGATAGTTCGTATTGGAACATGTGGTGCCTTACAAGAGAACATAGAGCTTGGTGATTTTGTTATTAGCAGGTATGGAATGGGCTTAGATGGTGTTCTTAACTACTATGAAAATTCCGAATCGGTACGAAATAGTAAAATAGAAGATGCATTTATTCAGCAGACTAATTGGGATAAAACTGTGTCTCGACCATATGTCGTTACAAGTGACGAAGAGTTAACAAATAGATTTAAAGATATATCTGTTGATGGATTTACAGTATGTGGAGGCGGATTCTTTGCTCCACAGGGGCGTATTGTTCGCTTAAGACCTGCTATGGAGGGTATGGTTGACAGAATAACAAATTTTGATTATAATGGATTAAAGATAACCAATTTCGAAATGGAGGGAGCTGCTCTTTCGGGAATGGCAGCACTTATGGGGCATAAGACAACAACTATATGCTTAGCGATTGCCCACCGTTGTAAGAAAGCAAGTACTGTTGATTATGGCAACCGTATGGAGGAGTTAATAATAAGCGTATTGAATAGATTATAAATGAAGCAAAGAATATTAATTTCCAATGACGACGGAATAAATGCAAAGGGATTACGAGCACTTATAGAGGTGGCATCACACTATGGAGATATTACAGTTGTGGCACCCGAGGCAGGAATGTCGGGTATGTCACATGCAATAACAATGAACACTCCTATATACCTACGTACAATAAAGAAGAGTGAGAATATTAGTATATACGCATGCCATGGCACTCCGGCCGATTGCATAAAAATAGCGATAGACTATATAATGGAAGAGCCGCCTACACTTGTCTTATCAGGTGTTAACCATGGAGCAAATTCTAATATATGCTCGTTATACTCAGGAACTATGGGTGCTGCAATGGAGGGCTCAATGTATGGAATACCAGCAATCGGATTTTCATTGTGTAGCCACTCCGCTACGGCCGATTTTACTGCAACAAAGAAGATAGCAAGAAAGGTTATTGATGCTGTTTTGGCGAATAATAGTAACAACTACTTATGCCTTAATGTTAACATACCAAATATACCCTATGAAGAGATAAAAGGAATAATACCATGCCGGCAGGCGATGGGCGTATGGAAAGAGGATTTTTGCAAGCATGTAAATCCTCGCGGTATGGAGTATTTTTGGCTAACAGGAGATTTCTATCCAGAAAACCCTAATGATAAGGAAGTAGACGACTATCACCTACTAAATAACTACGCGACGATAGTACCTCTTCAGTCGGATAATACCGACCACAAGCAGCTATCAAATATGAAAGATTGGAATTTTTAAATAATATATGTATAGCTGGGGAGACAATAGACGCTTTAATAGTTATTCTGGATACTTTAAACGAAAAGTAGGAGGAAGACTACAGAAAGTAACAATAGATGCAGGCTTTACATGCCCTAATCGCGATGGTACACTCTCCAATGGGGGGTGTAGTTTCTGTAATAATAGCGCCTTTAATCCATCCTACTGCACACCTACTAAGAGTGTCACGCAGCAGATAGAGGAGGGCATATCTTTTCACGCTCATAGGTATAGTAAAGCATCACGTTTTTTAGCATATTTTCAAGCCTATTCAAATACATATAAGCCACTTGACG
>CAYIZU010000004.1:11652-19513 GCA_964367795.1 uncultured Rikenellaceae bacterium
TAAAAAAATATATGACGAGGCTCTTTCGCACCCATTAATAGCTGGTTTGGTGATAGGAACACGCCCCGATTGTATTGATAGTGAAAAACTAGAGTATTTTGCCTCACTGAAAGATAAACACTATATTATTATTGAATATGGTGTGGAATCATGCTATAATGAGACCCTAAAAAGGGTGCAACGAGGGCATAATTTTGAAGATGCAATTCATGCAATTGAACAGACTAAAAAATACGGGATAAATTGCGGAGCACATTTTATCTTAGGGCTTCCGGGTGAGAGTAAGGAGATGATGCTTGAGCAAATAGATATAATAAATAAATTGCCATTAGATACTATTAAATTTCATCAGTTACAGATATTCAAGGATACAATAATGGAGAGGGAGTATAATGAGCACCCTGAGAGGTTCACCTTTTTTGAACGTGATGAATATGTAGATTTTTTTATTAAAATTCTTTGTCGATTACGCCCTGATATTGTTGTTGAGAGGTTTGCAGGAGAAGCTCCTCCCCGATATCATGCCGGACCTGCATGGGGGCTAACGCGCAATAATGAGATGCTTATATTATTGGAAAAAAGATTAACGGAACTTAATCTACACCAAGGAATACATTGGGAGCATTAAAAACTTACGAATAATACACAAAATAAACAAACGAAAAAATTGCGCCAAACCATAAGGATTTGGCGCAATTTTTTCAACATAAGATGACATGCTTTTGAGCAAAGCCACCCAGAACTCGAATTTCGAAAGTACCCTACTCTTCGAGAAGTATTTCAAGTAGCTTAATAGCTGCTGTTGCTATTGTAGTACCAGGGCCGAAGATAGCTGCTGCTCCACTTTCATATAGATACTCATAATCTTGGAATGGAATAACACCTCCTACCACAACTACGATATCCTCTCTACCAAGACGCTTTAACTCATCCACAACATGAGGAACAAGCGTTTTATGTCCTGCAGCAAGTGATGATACAGCTAAAATATGAACGTCGTTCTCTATACCCTGTCTTACAGCCTCCTCTGGAGTCTGGAACAATGGTCCCATATCAACGTCAAAACCTATATCTGCATATCCAGTAGCCACAACTTTAGCTCCTCTATCATGTCCGTCTTGACCCAATTTGGCAATCATAATACGTGGTTGACGACCCTCTTTCTTAGCAAATGTCTCACATAAAGACTTAGCTTTTGCAAAAGCCTCATCATCTTTAACTTCTGATGAATATACACCAGATATCGAGCGTATAACAGCTGAATATCTACCAACTATCACTTCGCAAGCATCAGATATCTCACCTAATGAAGCGCGCACCTTAGCCGCCTCAACAGCTAACTCAAGGAGATTACCATTTTTACTCTTAACGCACTCTGTGATAGCCTCAAGAGCCTTTTTAACCTCATCTTCATTACGGCTTGCACGTAACTCATTCAATCGCTCTATCTGCGATATTCTAACTGCAGTGTTATCAACATCAAGAATATCTATTGGATCCTCTTTCTCAAGGCGATATTTATTCAGACCAACAATAACATCGTTATTAGAATCAATACGTGCCTGCTTACGAGCTGCTGCCTCCTCAATACGCATCTTAGGGATACCAGTCTCTATCGCTTTAGCCATACCGCCTAACGACTCAACCTCCTCAATCAATGCCCATGCCTTTTCAGCAATATCTTTTGTTAAGCTCTCAACATAATATGAGCCAGCCCATGGATGCCCTAAAGCAGATGCAAGAGCCTCAATAGCAGTACGCGCCACATTATTGAATGGATCCTGCTCTGTAAGCGACCACCCTGATGTTTGACTATGAGTACGTAATGCCAAAGATTTAGGATTCTTAGGGTTAAATCTCTTAACTATTTTTGCCCATAACAAACGAGCCGCACGCATCTTAGCAATCTCCATAAAGTGGTTAGTACCTATTGCCCAGAAAAACGAAAGGCGCGGCGCAAAAGCATCAATATCCATTCCAGCATTAACACCTGTGCGCAGATACTCTAATCCATCAGCAAGAGTATATGCAAGCTCTATATCAGCCGTAGCACCAGCCTCTTGCATAGAAAACTCTGGCGGATAGATGTATGTGTTACGCACCATAAACTCTTTTAATATATCATTCTGTATTGTTCCTGATAGTTGTTCAAGAGTTGCTCCCTGCTCCAATCCTGCCACTATATAGAAAGCAAGCACAGGTAACACCGCTCCATTCATAGTCATAGATACTGACATCTGATTTAACGGTATACCATCAAATAACACCTTCATATCCTCCACTGAACATATCGACACTCCAGCCTTACCAACATCACCTACAACACGAGGATGATCTGCATCATAACCACGATGCGTAGCAAGGTCAAAAGCCACTGATAACCCTTTTTGCCCCGACGCAAGGTTACGACGGTAGAATGCATTAGACTCCGCAGCAGTAGAGAATCCAGCATACTGGCGTATAGTCCAAGGACGCATTACATACATTGTGCTATACGGACCTCGTAGGTTAGGAGCTATACCTGCCGCATAGTTAAGATGCTCCATACCCTCAAGGTCAGAAGCTGTGTACTCCTCCTTAACAGCTATCTGTTCTGCTGTTAACCACTCATTTGTTGAGTGTGAAACATTAGATTGACAACACTCATTTGAGCTGCAACCGTTAGTCTCTATATTTGAAAAATTTGCTCTTTTCATACAATCTCTTTTTACCGATTAAATACCAAGTTCTGTTTGGTACCCCTTAAGTGTCTCCAACACATTAGAGCGAACACTAATAAAGTGATTAATACCTTTCGACTCTAACTCTGCACGGCACGATGGATCGCCCGCAATAACAACAATTGCACTACCCTTCAATGCCTCTGCTACCTCTGGAGCATATAGCGCATATTCATCATCTGACGAGCATATAACAACGATATCAGCATTTGCTGTCTTTACTGCCTTAACACCCTCCTCAACAGATGCAAACATTATATTATCAATAACATCAATACCTCCACAAGCAAAGAAGTTACAAGCAAACTGACTACGCGCCCTCGCCATGCCCACATTACCAATAGTGAACATAAACGCCTTACGATTCTCCGCCATGTCGGCTTTCATGCGAAGAGCTTCAAATGCTTCAGCTCCACGATATTGACGTAGTGGGGTATACTCATCGGCCACCTCTTTACCACAACAACATGAACACTCTGCATTAGATACCCCTTTAACCTTCTCTGTAAAGTTAGGGTACTGGTTTGTGCCTAATAAAATATCTCTACGTGTCTCTATGTTCTTATCACGCTTAGCAGCTGTTGCGCCTAATTTCTCAGATACATAGCCTGCTTTAAATGCCAATTGATAGCCTCCTTTATCCTCTATCTCTTTAAACATATCCCACACATACTCACTAATGGTTTGTGTTAATACCTCAATATAATATGAACCACCAGCAGGGTCGATAACATGATTAACATGCGACTCTTCCCTAAGAAGATGTTGCACATTACGTGCTATACGAGATGCAAACCTAGTTGGTCTCTCATATGCTACATCAAACGGAAGAACCTCCAATGAGTTAACACCAGCCACAGCAGCACTCATAGCCTCTGTCGTACCTCTTAACATGTTAACATAAGGGTCATAAATTGTTGTATTCCATAATGATGTAATAGCATTAACGCGTATTTTCATTGAACACTCGCGCTCTGGATTATATTGCTTAACGATTGTTGCCCATAACATACGAGCCGCACGGAATTTAGCTATCTCCATAAAATATAGAGGCCCTACCGACATATTAAACTTGATATTACGCGCTGCCTCGTCGATAGATAAGCCACGAGCCATCATACCAACAATATAGTCATGCGCCACCGCAAGAGAAAATGCTAACTCCTCAACAATATTACCACCAGCGTTATTAAAAATGGTTCCATTAACCGTAATAAAGCGCACCCTACGATACTCTAATCCCATTTTAAGTATCTCTGATAGCCTATCAAGCATAGAGTCGCATTCCTTACCTTTTAGTGTTAAAAGTTTACCTATTGGATCCAGATTAAACGATGCAACAACTTCCTCGCTCGTCAAACCTGCACCTTTTACCTTGTTAACAAATAACTCTGCAACAGTAAAAGCCCCACAACCGGTAAAATTTAGCTCAACACTTGGAATAGATATCTCGCTAAGAAGTGCATCTAAATCACCTGCTGTAATTTCACTCTCCACAACAAAATTAAGAGATGTAACTCCCTTCATCAATATCTCTAACGCCTCCGCATTTGCATCTTTAGCACTCTCCACCACGATAGTCTCACGTACTAACCAATCATTACTCTTTTTTGTCCCCCTAACATATGGGAACTCACCCGGCTTAACCGATAAATGCTTAATGCCACCAAGATCCTCTGCACGATAATAAGGACGAACCTTAAAACCCTCTAAAGTACTCCATACAAGTTTTTTTTCGTAGTCGGCACCCTTTAAATCCTTCTGAATCTCAGCCTCCCATTGCTCCGTTGTCACTGGGGGAAATTCAGCAAATAATTTTTTAGACTCTACTTCTGCCATAATATAAATTGTTATTAAAATTTCAATGCGCAAATTTACAAAATATTATGCTATTGTGAATACAAAAACAACATAAATATTCATATTTTTTTAATCTTTTATTCTTTTATAAAAGTTAACATATACCATTTATTCTTCGACAATGTGGTCATATGACTCAAATTCAATGAATTAGCCCTATCACACATCATAGATATATCGCTTTCCAAAAATCCACTAAAAAGTATCATTCCTCCACTTTTAAGGTGAGAAACATATATCTCCATATCCCTTATCAAAATATTTCGATTTATGTTTGCTAATATTAAATCGTATGATGCATCTCTCAAATCACCACTCTCCAATATCGAGGCATCGCCCCAAAATGGGCTTATCCCCTCTCTAACACCATTAAGTTCTCCATTTTCTAATACGTTATCATATGCCCACTCGTCGATATCAATAGCATCAGCCGAGGATGCACCTTTCAGCAATGCCACAATTCCCAAGACACCAGTACCACACCCCATATCAAGGATATTTGCACCATCAAGTTTCAACGATAATATAGCCTCAATCATAAGTTGAGTTGTCTCGTGGTGACCGGTACCAAAAGCCATTCGAGGCATAATGACTATCTCATTAGCATAGCCCATAGGTTCATGAAAAGGAGCGCGCACAACACACTCCCCATTCACAACAATAGGTGAGAAATTAGCTTCCCACTCTTCATTCCAATTTTTATCTTCTATATCAGTAATTTGATAACTACTTCTATCGATTCCTTTAAGATAATCCTCAATTACCTCTTTATTCTTTTCCAGTTCTGCACCTTGGATATAACAGTTCAAGTGCCACCCCTCCTCGGTAAAGCTGTCGCAACCCATATCCCCCATTTCAGCTATGTATATACCTCGCTGATTCTCACTAACATTACCTTTAAAAATAATTTTTATCTCGCTATACTTCATATAAAAAAAAGTTATAGAGTAATATATCACCTCTACAACTTTATATATAGAGGTAAATACCCCATTTAAATCGCACAGTTTTCACACTGCAAACTAACAATAGTAGCACCACCGCGACTCGAACGCGAATCTAAAGTTTAGGAAACTTTCGTTCTATCCCTTGAACTATGGCGCCTTAATATCTATTTCTTATAGCTATCAACCCTCTCTTTACCATCATAAGCCCATTTCAGATAGAGTGAACCCCAAGAGAATCCTCCACCAAAAGCGGCAAATATTAGATTATCACCCTTTTTCAACTTATGCTCAAAATCTCTTATACAAAGAGGAAGAGTTGCGGTTGTTGTATTACCATATTTCTCAATATTTATCATGCACTTCTCCTCTGGCAACCCAGCTCGTTGCGCTGTTGCCGCTATGATACGTATATTTGCTTGATGAGGAACAAGGTAGTCAATATCTTCAGATGATAGTTTATTTCTTTCCATAATATCAACCACAGCATCCGACATTCCCGATACAGCCGCCTTAAATACCACTTTACCATCTTGGAAGACATAATGCTCGCGATTTTCAACCGTCTCGATAGTTGCAGGATAACGCGAACCACCCGCTTTCATAAACAGTGAAGCTCCACCCGAACCATCAGTATGGAATATGTAATCCTGAATTCCGAACTCCTCTTCACACGGCTCAAATAATACAGCAGCTGCAGCATCTCCGAAAATAGGAGCTGTGTTACGATCAGTGTAATCAATTATAGAAGACATTTTATCCGAACCAATAAGTATCACTTTTTTACAGTGTCCCGACTCAATAAAAGATGCAACAACCTGCATCCCGAACATAAAACCACTACAAGCAGCGTTCATATCGAAACAAAAGGCATTTTTCATTCCAACAACATCCGCAACCAATGCTGCATTCGTTGGGAAAAGCATATCTGGCGTTACAGTAGCATTAACCACCATATCAACATCCATAGGATCTATTCCTGTCCTCTCAATAAGCTCTAAAACAGCCTTTACACCCATAAATGATGAACCTTTACCCTCACCTTTAAGGATGTGTCTTGTCTTAACACCAATACGCGACATTATCCACTCATCGGAAGTATCTAATATCTGACTTAAATGTTCATTATCAAGTATATATTCTGGCAGATATCCACCAATTCCTGTTATTGCAGCTCTAATTTTCTTGTTTTCCATTAGCAAAAACCTCCTTTATCTTACCCACTAAGTTACCTTTAACAGCTCGCTCTGTTTGCAATACCATATTCTCTATTGCAACATCAGACGAACATCCATGCCCAATAATCACAACTCCATTAACCCCTAAAACAGGCGTTCCTCCTTGTGATTCATAGTTTAGCCTATCAAAAAAATCTTTTCTCTCACCATCAACATTTCCATTTAGGTTTGAGTACATTCCTTCCGCCATTTTTAGTATCGTGTTACCAATAAAGCCATCACACACCAATACGTCGGCTTTAGTACCGTCGAAAAGATGCTTTGACTCTAAATTGCCAACAAAATTTATGTCACAATTCTCTTGTAAAAGTGAAAACGTTGCTTTCGTTTGTGCATTACCTTTCTCCTCCTCTTCGCCAATATTTAAAAGTGCAACACGTGGATTATTATCATCCATCATTACCTTATAATAGATTGAACCCAAAGTCGCATATTGACAAAGTACCTCTGGCTTGCAATCAACATTTAAGCCAACATCAAGCACGAGGAGATCATTGCCAACAACCGTTGGTATAGGTGCAGCAATAGTTGGACGTATCACACCATCAATTAATTTAATGACATGCATACATCCTACAAGCATTGCGCCGGTGCTACCTGCAGATGCAAAAGCATCTACGGAACCTCGTTGTAAAGCATTAAAACCAACAACTATACTTGAATCGGTTTTTTTTGAGAATGCTTGCGTGGGCATATCGTTCATCTCAATCACCTCACTGGCATGAACAATCTCTATGTTCTCCGGACAACTCTCCTCTTTGGCAAGAAGAGCCTCTATTTTAGCCTTATCGCCAAACATAACTATAACGGTGTTAGACGACACTTTACGAGATGCTTTTACAACACCTCGCACAGCTACTTCCGGAGCATAGTCGCCCCCCATTACATCTATACCAATTCTCATTTGTATAAATTTATGTCTTAGTAGAAAAACTACTTAACGTTTATCTCTATCGCTTGCTTTCCGCGATAATATCCGCACTCTGGGCATACTCTATGATACAAAGTAGCAGAACCACAATTTGAACATGTAGAAAGTGTTGGAACCTCTGCCTTATAATGTGTTCTTCTCTTGTCTCTTCTCGCCTTTGAAATACGG
>CAYIZU010000004.1:19523-25260 GCA_964367795.1 uncultured Rikenellaceae bacterium
TTTAATAGTTATTACTCTCTTATTTATAGGTTTACCCTATTTTACTTATATTCTTATTCTTCTATATTACTACCTTACTCTCTTCATTTGTTATCTTCGTCCCATTCATCATCTTCCATCTCGGGATTTGAGTTATCAATTATTCCAAAGTGTTTCAACATTTCAGAATTACATCCTTCCCCCTCAGGAGCATCTAATGGATGTGATCTTTGCATTGGCAGTGAGATAATTATACTATCATAAAGATACTCTTTCATATCCACCTCGGCAATATTTGCATTAGCTATAATAGTATCTTCATTATTATTATCAATAACAAACTCCGACTCCTCTACTTCTGAACTAAATCTTATAAATAATTTACCGTTATAGTTAACTGCGATTCTAACCTCTTCCAAGCACCTGTCACACTCAACAATAACATACCCTTCAATCTTAACATTTAACCGTAAAGACGAAAGTGACTTATTGACCTCTAAAATAGCACAACATTCGCCACGAACTATTTCACTTCCCTCAACATCTTCAAAAAAACTCGAATCAATTGGAAATGAGATAGTTTGCAGGCCATTATCAAGTTCATTATATCTTATAATATATTTATTTCCCTTTAACATAATGCGCAAATACACATAATTGTGGGCAAAGGTAGTAAAAAAAGCGCAAACTACAAATTATTTTACTATTAAAATATCACACACACCTTACCATTGGCATATAAAATACTGACAATCAATAATATTACTTTTATTGCGATTGAAATAATAAAAAAAATATGTTAAGTTTTATATTAAAATTTTTTTGACATGTAAAAAATTGCTATCTTTGAACTTAATATATAGTATGATTTTTGACTATACAGACTACTATTTATAGCAATTATGAAGAGGATATATAATAGAGAATTAAGCTGGTTGCAGTTCAATGCGCGAGTTTTACAGGAGGCGCAAGATAGGAGTGTGCCCCTAATGCAACGCCTACGTTTCTTGGGTATTTTTTCAAATAATCAAGATGAATTTATTAAAGTTAGATTTGCAAATCTACTGCGATATAATGAACAGCGCACAAAGCAGCCTATCAAATTAACCGGAGGATATAGCCCAAAAACGCTATTAGAAGAGGTTAATAATAGTATCAAAAGCTATCAGACAACCTTTACTAAGACATACTCGGAAATATTTTCAGAGCTAGAAGAGCATAATATATATATGGTTAATGAGAAAAATCTCACTAACGAGCAGATAGAATTTTGTCGAAATTATTTCATATCAGTTGTGAGTGTTCGCCTTGTCCCTCTGGTACTTCGAAAAAATCTTGTTTTACCTTTTCTACCAGATGACAAGATATATCTTGCGGTTAAGATGACTAAGAATAATACGCGTCGCTATGCCATTGTTCAGGTTCCTGTTAGTGATGCGTGCCCTCGCTTTGTTGTGCTACCATCATCCGAAGAGGGGAGAAAAGATATAATTTTTCTCGACGACATAATACGTCTATTTTTAGATGATATATTCTTTATGTTTAGCTATACCAATATCTCGGCTCACACTTTTAAGATAGTACGTGATGCTGAGCTAACAATTGATGATGATGTTTCCAAAAGTATGTCACAAAAGATGTATCAGAGCATATCTAAGAGAGAGAAGGGACGACCAGTGCGACTTGTTTTTGACAGAGAGATGCCTTCGGATGTAATCGAGACAATATCTAAGAAATTGGGAATGAAGAATGTATCGCTATTAGAGGGCGGAGGTAGATACCATCTACTGCGCGACCTTGTTAAATTTCCTGCGGTTGATAAAAGTTTAGAGATGTACAACCCCAACCCTCTTAATCACCCCCTTATAGATCCATTCGACAGTATATTAAAAGTAATAAAAAAACAAGATATATTGTTGAGTTACCCATATCACACGTTTAATCATGTGATTGATATACTACGTGAGGCAGCAGTGGACCCACGCGTACAGTCTATATACATAACACTTTATCGTACAGCAAAACACTCAAAGGTAATAAATGCCCTACTCAATGCCGCAAGCAATGGTAAACAGGTAACGGTATTAGTTGAGTTAAAAGCCCGTTTTGATGAAGAGCATAATATTTTCAACTCCGATGCATTACAAAATGCAGGGGTTAGAGTTGTTCATAGTCCCGAAGAGCTTAAAGTGCATAGTAAGCTCATACTTATTGAGCGTAGCGAGGGCACCTCTGGAGTTAAAGGTTATGTTTATGTAGGAACGGGTAATTTTAACGAAAATACAGCGGCCATATATAGTGATTTTGGGCTTTTTACATATAACCAAGATATAGTTGAAGATACACGTAAGGTATTTAACATGCTGGAGACTCCTCATAAGCATTACCGATATAACAAACTTCTTGTTTCCCCCATGTACATGCGCGATTTAATAGAGGAGATAATTGAAAATGAAATACATGAGGCAAAAAAAGGAAACAAGGCATATTTCTATGGTAAATTCAATTCCCTTACAGACCATAAAATGATAGAATTACTATATAAGGCGTCGCAAGAAGGGGTTAAAATAAAATTTATAGTTCGTGGTGGCTGCTGCTTAGAACCGCAAGTAGAGGGACTAAGCGAGAATATTGAAGTTAAGAGCATAATTGATAGATACCTTGAACACGCACGCCTAATGATAGCATACAACAGGGGTAAACCTCAAAGCTATATTCTTAGCGCCGATCTTATGACGCGTAATTTAGATAGAAGAATAGAGGTAGGGGTACAGGTATCAAGTAAAAATATTCACAGTACCCTATACGATTATTTTATGATACAATGGAATGATAATGTTAAGGCTCGTAGAATAATTCCGCCATATGTAAATTCATATATAAACGAAACCAATGAACCAGAGGGCTACAGGTGCCAGCAGGAGCTTTATAGCTACTTTTCGAAACTTAAAAAATAGAAAAAATGAATAGAGAGACCATAGGGGCAATTGATATAGGTTCGAACGCTATACGATTATTAATAAATTATGTAGAAAGCGAGAATAACGACAGTGTGGCATTTAAGAAAGCTGCATTTATTCGCGTGCCTATTAGGCTGGGGGAGGATGTTTTTACCTCTGGCGAGATAGGCACTGAAAAGTTAGAAAGATTAGAGCATGCGATGGTATCTTTTTCGTATCTCCTTAAAAGCTTTAAAGTTGCTCGTTACCGTGCTTGCGCTACGAGTGCCATGAGAGATGCTAATAATAGCGATGAAGTAGTGAAGCATATAAGAGAGAAAGCCGGTATACCAATAGAAATAATATCGGGAAAAGAGGAGGCAAGTATCATATTCGAGGCTGGAATGCTTGCAGATATGATGGATAAACGACGTGGGTACCTATATGTTGATGTGGGAGGAGGTAGTACAGAGGTTACAATTTACAGTAGAGGTAAGAAAGTGGATTCGGAATCGTTTCCTCTCGGAACTGTTAGGATGATAAGCAATGCCATAGAGAAAAGCGAATGGAAGAGATTTAAAAAATGGCTTGACGAGTGTGCTGCTAAGTATAAAGCAACCGCAATCATTGGCTCGGGTGGCAATATAAATAAGATACACAAGATATTAAATAAAAAGGAAAATGAACATATAAGATATGTTGAGCTGCAACTACTATACGAACAATTGGAGAATATGAGCTACGAAGAAAGAGTGCATAATTTAGGACTTAATTCATATCGTGCCGATGTTATTATCCCTGCACTTAAAATATTCACAGCCGTATGTAATGTATGCAAGATAAATAATGTAATAGTGCCTAAAAAAGGGCTTGCTGACGGTATCATTCACAAATTATATTGTTCAAAGTAAGGGAGTCTTAAAAGGATTTTGAATACCACGAGTTTTATATCTAACTTTTGAGAGGGTGATACCGAAAAATTAACAAAAATATGAGGCTGTCTCGAATTAGGAATAATTCGGGGCAGCCTCTCTTTATGAGAAATTCGTATCAAAATTCAATTTTAGTGCTTCGTGATGAACATAAAGCAGAGTGTAGTGATGTACGTGAGAATTATGTGATTCAGGAAGTGATAAAAATGTTTATGATACAATTTCACTCTATATAGCACGTATCAATTCATTCATTTTTACTCTATACTCATCTGTAGCAGGAACTAAAGGTAGGCGCAAATCCTCTTCAATCATACCTTTTATGTTCATAGCACACTTAATTCCTGTTGGATTGCCCTCTTCAAAGATAAAGTCTTGAAACTCCATTATTCTATTAAGAATATTACGAGCCCCCTCAAAATCCCCTTTCAACGCAAGATGAATGTAACTTGTCACCTCCTTAGGAATAGCATTTGCGGAAACGGATAACACACCAACACCGCCAAGCGCTATAACTGGAAGTGAAAGATTATCATCTCCAGAAATAACAATAAAGTCTTTTGGCTTATCTTTTAATATGTACGCTATCTGCTCAATATCCCCACATGCCTCTTTTATTCCAATAACATTTTTTAAATTTTTTGCAATTCTTAACGTTGTCTCAACAGATATGTTTCCACCGGTACGACTCGGCACATTATACAATATTATAGGCAGTGGAGCGTGCTCAGATATAGCAGCATAATGTTGATAAAGCCCCTCTTGATTAGGCTTGTTATAATATGGTGATACCGACAATATAGCGTCAACACCAGACAAATCATACTGCCTCATATCTTCAATGACAGTAGCTGTATTATTTCCACCAATACCAAAAACAATAGGCTTACGATTATCATTAACTTCAACAACAAACGACAAAATAGCTTGACGTTCGCTTTTTGATAATGTTGGATTCTCTGCCGTTGTGCCCATAACCAAAAAGTAATCTGTACCACCCTCTATCTGGTGCTCAATCATACGTTGCAAAGCAGGATAATCAATCTCCTTATCTGCATTAAATGGCGTTACCAATGCAACACCACTACCCCAAAATTTGTTCATAATAATAAATTTATTTAGTTTAAGCTATCGCCCCCATTTATGTTCTATTTCGGAACCATTGACTACTTTAAAACTATCACCATTTAGAGCCTTAGAACCCATAGGTGCAATAGAAATAATACGTCTCCACCACTCGTCAGCAGCTTTAAAAACATCTTGTGCCAAATAATACCTACCTTCACCTTTAGCACTACCATCCTTATATTTAAGCTCCAACCCCCACGAATCATTAACAATAAAATAAGTATCATTCCCGGCTCGTGCATAACCTTTAACAACAATAAAATGACCAGAACCCTTAGCCGATGGATAGAACTTATGAGTGTGCTCCTCCTTACTATCATTCTCGCTAATATAATGAGCATCAATGCATAATATAGCTATATTACCATTATCAATAAGACGAGTTAAGTCTTCTATCGAATTAAAAATAACATACTCAACACTTACCCCATTATCATTAACATAGTTATATATATCATTGGTCATCCACCAGCCACCAGACTTTTTTATAGTATTTCTCGCGTCTTCTGTATTTTTTTCAAAGTTACTATTAACCCATTTAATAGCCATAGAAGCACTTGCAGGACCACAATTATCTTTTGAATGCTCTCCTGTATGCGTTTGGTCAACATACCAATTATAGCTTCTCTCATGACTTACCTGATTAAAGGAGTCAACATAAAACCCCCAATCTCGAAGTGAAACTTGCTCAACTGTAACTATCTTCTCTCTACTTTCCTTTTTTAAGAAGGTAACCCTTCTACTGGATTCCGTTAAATT
>CAYIZU010000005.1:0-24691 GCA_964367795.1 uncultured Rikenellaceae bacterium
CCGCATCATTAGCAATTATAGTTAAATCTTTAACATCGCTCTCGCAAATGTAGTCAATTACTAACTCTGCCGCCCCGTTGGCAAGGAAGCCCCCAATCATTATTGTCATACCATTGTTGAGTAATGCAATAACATCATTTTTTTGTGACAATTTATTCATAATACATTAATTGTGTTTAAAAATAATCATATGACATTATTTTTGTTTATTATATAACATCTGTGGCAAAGGTACGATTTATTTTTTTTATATGCAAGGGATGCAAGATTTTTTTTTTAAATCGAAATTCGTTATTTTAATAATAATGCTATTTTTCATTAGGTGGGCTGAAAATTTAGGGGGTGTAAATTGAAATAATGCTATTTTTTAGAAATTATCCCCATAAAATTTGGGGGTACCAATAAAAAAAAGTATCTTTGCAGAGAATTTATAAAATAATTACTATGGAATCACAAAGATTTACTTCACTAAAAGAGGTGGCAAAAAGAGCTAAAGTTCACCATAAGGTATGCAAAGAAAAAATATCATCATATTTTGGGTGTGATGTTTTCTCATTAGACACTATGAGAGGATATCTGTCTAAAGAGGTACATGAGAGTGTTTGTAATGCTATTGACCAAGGCCGTAGGATAGATAGGAAAATTGCAGATCAAGTGGCGGCTGGTATGAAGGTATGGGCGTTAGAGCGCGGAGTAACACACTACACTCACTGGTTTCAACCTTTAAATAACTCAACAGCAGAGAAACATGATGCTTTTTTTGAACCCATATGGGGTGGTGGTTCGTTTGAGAACTTTAAGGGTGAGTTGTTATTTCAGCAAGAGCCTGATGCATCTTCGTTTCCAAATGGTGGGTTGAGAAACACATTCGAAGCGCGTGGATATTCCGCATGGGACCCTTCATCTCCGGCATTTATTGTTGAAAACACACTTTGTATCCCGAGTATATTTGTTTCATACACTGGTGAATCGTTAGACTTTAAGACCCCACTACTAAAATCTTTGGCTTTGATTGATAAAGCGGCGGTTGAGGTGTGTCAATTTTTTGATAAAGAGGTTTCTAAGGTGCAAGTTACACTTGGATGTGAACAAGAGTATTTTTTGGTTGACGAGGCACTATATTTTGCCCGTACCGACTTATATCAAACAGGGCGTACGCTTATGGGGCATATTGCGGCTAAAGACCAGCAGTTAGATGATCACTATTTTGGTGTTATTCCTGAGAGAGTAACAGCTTATATGAAAGATTTTGAATATTATGCTTACCGTTTGGGAATACCACTAAAAACACGCCATAATGAGGTTGCCCCTAATCAATTTGAGTGTGCTCCTATGTTTGAAGAGGCAAATATTGCTGTAGACCATAATACGTTGCTTATGAATCTGATGATGATACTTGCCCCCAAGCATAAATTAAGGGTTTTGTTTCATGAAAAGCCATATTTAGGTGTTAATGGTTCAGGGAAACATTGTAATTGGGCAATGGTGACAAATAAGGGGGTTAATCTGCTATCTCCGGGAAAGACTCCTAAGACTAATATGCAATTTTTATCGTTTTTCGTTTGTACAATAAAGGCAATGAGTGATTATGGCTCTATGGTTATGGCATCTATTGCAAGCGAGTCTAATTCTCATAGGCTGGGAGCTAACGAGGCGCCACCTTCGATTATGTCGGTTTTTGCTGGTTCGAAACTAAATGAGGTATTAGAAGAGATAGAAAGTCGCGTTACTGATAAGAAGATGACTCCAGATGAAAAAACGGAGTTGAAATTAAATATTGGTAAGATACCAGAAATTTTACTTGATAACACAGACAGAAATAGAACATCGCCTTTTGCCTTTACTGGTAATCGTTTTGAGTTTCGTGCTACAGGTTCGTCGGCAAACTGCGCGGCCCCTCTGATTGCTATTAATACCGCTGTTGCTAATCAGTTATTTCAATTTGCAAAGGATGTAAATAATTTAGTAGATAAAGGAATTAAGAGGGATGAGGCTATTTTTCAAGTACTTCGTGAGTATATTATTGCATCTAAGAAAGTACGCTTTGAGGGTAATGGATACAGTACCGAGTGGATTGAAGAGGCAACAAAAGTGAGAGGACTTGAGAGCATATCTAATGTTCCAGAGGCTTTTGAGTTGCTTGTTCGCGATGATATTGTTAGGCTTTATGAGAAGCATAAGATATTGTCTCGTGAAGAGCTTATGGCACGCTATGAAATAAATAATGAGATATATTTTAAGAAATTACAAATAGAATCGCGCGTCATGGTTGATGTTGCAGCAAATCATATAATACCGACAGCTATAAATTATCAAAATGTACTTATAGATAATGTTCGTGGATTGATGCAGATATTTCCCAACGACTATGAGACCCTTGCTGAAGAGGAGATGCGTACACTTAAGAAAGTGGCAGGTTATGTGCGACTTATTCGTACAAATAGTAAGTTGATGATTGAGGCAAGGCGCAAATGGAACTCTGTACCATCTGTAATAGCACGAAGTAGAGGCTATCATGATGAGGTAAGACCTTATTTTGATGTAATCCGTGATGCAATAGATAAGTTAGAGCTTATCGTTGATGACAGGTTGTGGCCACTACCGAAATACCGCGAACTTTTTGAGATATATTAATGCTAATGAGGCTGTCTCGAATTATTTCGAGGCAGCCTCTTTTTTGAGACAATTTCATTGTTTTGCGATTCTTCACAATACAAGCCTAGAGCCTGAAAACTAATCTTATACTTCCATTTACTGGTACAGCTTTACCATTTTTTATCGCAGGTTTCCATGCCGGTGCTGATTTTACTGCCTTAATAACTTCAGTGGTCAATATAGGGGCTGGTGAAGATATGATTTTTATATTATCTATTTCACCATTTTTATCTATTATAAACTCTATTTTGACAGCTCCCATTATACCTTTCTCAATTGCTGATTTTGGATAAATAATACGTTTTTGAACCCATTTGCGAAAAGCCATCATACTTTCATATCCTTCTGTATGATTTCGGAACGAGGGAGCTATATCCGGCTTACCATATTCTTTATTCTCTCCATTTTTAGTTGGAGAAGATTCTCTATTAGTCTTATTAAAATTAATTACCTCATCGTTTATTATGTTAAAAGCAATTTTTACAGTGGAAAAAACAGATACTTTCTTGCCTTTATTGCGCGCTGGAGTCCATTTAGGGGCTATTTTCATAACCCTAATAACTTCATTACTTAATAGTTCACTAGGTGAATCTATTACTTCAATGTCCTTAATTTTGCCTCTATTATCTATTACGAAACGCAATAAAACATCTCCAGATATGTTATTACTCAGTGCCACATCGGGGTAAGAAATCTGAGATTGAACCCACCTCCTGAAAGTTTTTGTGCTTTCGTAGCCACTTTTCATGCCATCAAAGGAGGCTCCAATTTCCGCCTTATATAAAGGTTTGTCTTTATCATCTACGGGACTAATTTCGCTTGTAAAAGAGGTTGTTACTGTGAAAAATAACAACATGAGAAAAATATTAAGGATTGTTTTCATAATTTAGGGTTGGTTATAATATTAGATATTTAATTTAGTTATATAGCAAAAACTATTCTTATAGTTGCGTACACCGGTACAGGCTTCCCTTTTTCTTGGCCAGGTTTCCACGCTGGTGCCGATTCTATTACGCGTGTAACCTCTTTTGTCATTATAGGGCTTGGGGATGATAGGACATTAATATCAACAATCTCCCCGTTTTTGTCGATAACAAATCTAATGTTAACACTTCCAGTAACTTTCTTTTTTACAAGCTCTTTGGGATATTTAACTCGCTCTTGAACCCATTTACGAAAAGCTACAGCACTTTCATAGCCTGCCTTTAACCCCTGAAATGCAGGTGCAATTTCAGGCTTAAATATTGGTGCTTCTCCATCAATTAAAAGTGGTGATGTGGGTGCGGCTGGTCTACTAATCACCTGCTTAGCCTCCTCCTTATTATCATCAGAACTAAAAACAATCCTAATGGTTGCATAAACAGATACTTTTTTTCCTCTATCCTCTGCCGGAGTCCATTTAGGAGCTTTCTTCATGGCACGTATTACCTCATCTGTTAATATTTTACTTGGGGAATCTAGTACTACAAAATCTTTAAGTTCACCATTTTTGTCTATCACAAACCGTAGTGCTACTGCTCCAGATATATTCTTATCTTTCGCCTCTTTTGGGTATTTTATCTTTGATTCAACCCATTTTCGGAGCTCTATTATGCCCTCTCTGCCCTCTTTTCCTTTGAATTTAGGTGCAATATCAGACCTGAATAATGGTTGCTCCTCATCAGCGATAGGAGTGTTGCTACCTCCATATGAGATAGTCGTTACTGTTAAAGTTATTGTTAACAGCAATAAAATATTACGCATTGTTTTCATAACTTAAAATTATTTTATTAAAAAAAGTACTCTAATTGTTGCATGCACAGATACCGGTTTATCACGTTGTTGACCCGGTGTCCAAGCCGGCGAAGATTTCATTACCTTGATAACCTCCTCTGATAATAGTTTATCAGGAGAGGAGAGAACTTTAATATCGCTAATCTTTCCATCTTTGCCAATAACAAATTTTATTGACACAGCCCCAGTGATATGACTTTCTTGGAATACCAACGGATATGCTACTCGTTGTTGTACCCATCTGCGAAAAGCATTTTCACTTGCGCTGCCCCCCTCATTACCTCCAAAAGTGGGTGCAATCTCTGCTTTAAATACTGGCACATCATCCTCTGGGGCGAGTATGCTACCATCATTCGGAATACCTTTAGGTAGGGTAGACCAGTTAGGTGTATCTTCGTCTGTTTCTGGATTGAATATGTCTGTCTCTTCCAGCTCTATCGTATTTTCAACTACCTCAATCTTATCCGTAATAGATGGAGCAACAATCTTAGTGATTTGAGGTTTAATATCATCTTCAACAGTTATTGGTGGCTGCTCAATAATAACATCCTTAACAACACTTCTAATTACCTCAATATCTAAATCTTGTTGAGATATGTTGAACATACCAGTAATAAAAAATATTGATATAATAAGACCTATTTGAGCAAATAACCCCTTTTTTGCTTGAAGATTTGCCTTTAATGATTTTTTAACTTCCATGATTCAAAATTTAATAATTAAACAATCTTTTAGTTTCAAATAACGGATTTTTAAAGCTATATCATAAGCAAAATATATTATTGTTATATATTTTAAACGTATTTTTGTGAAAATATATTATTTTTCTTAAAATATTTTTCGTTGCCTTAAGTAGTTTATATATCCATTCCAATCTGTTATTACACTATTAGCAACACCGCTATCTATTGCAGCCTTAGCAACTGCTGTTGAAACTCGATAATACAATCTTTCGTCAAGTGGTTTCGGTATTATATACTCCGCTCCAAAAGAGATATTATCTACATTGTAGGCTCTTTTCACCTCTTCTGTCACCTCTTCCTTAGCCAAAGCAGCAATCTCACGTGCAGCAGCTATTTTCATATCTTCATTGATAATAGAAGCCTTTACATCTAATGCCCCACGGAAAATGTAAGGGAATCCAATAACATTATTCACCTGATTTGGGTAGTCGCTACGACCTGTGGCAATAATAATATCTTGTCGTGCTGCTTTAGCGTTATCATACGATATTTCAGGTGTCGGATTGGCAAGGGCAAAAACTATTGGGTTCTCTGCCATTGATTTAATCATTTCAGGTGTTAAAATGTCCCCTTTGGATACTCCAAGAAATAGATCTGCGCCTTTCATAGCCTCTTTAAGAGTGTGTATATCGCGAGTGGTTGCAAATTCTGCTTTTTCCTTAGATAAATTCATGCTGTCACTTCTTATAACACCTTTGCTATCGCACATAACGATATTTTCTGGTTGCACACCAAAAACTTTATACAATCGTGCACATGCTATCGCCGCAGCACCTGCTCCATTAACAACAACCTTTATTTTATCAACATCTTTTCCTGCTAACTCTAAAGCATTTATCATTGCTGCAGTTGTAATAATTGCTGTTCCATGTTGATCGTCGTGCATGACAGGTATGTTTAGCTCCTCTTTTAACCTTTTTTCTATAATAAAACACTCGGGGGCTTTTATATCTTCAAGATTTACACCTCCGAAAGTTGGGGATATTAGCTTTACTGTTTGTATGAATAATTCGATATCTGTTGTGTCAACCTCTATATCTATTGCGTCTACTCCCGATAGGGATTTAAAAAGAACACTCTTACCCTCCATTACAGGCTTACTTGCCAACGCCCCTATATTGCCCAATCCAAGAACGGCTGTTCCGTTAGATATTATTGCAACAAGATTTTGACGATTTGTATAAAGGTCAACGGTTTCGGGATTTTGCGCTATCTCCAAGCAGGGTAGTGCAACCCCTGGTGTATATGCCAATGATAAGTCGTGCTGTGTTTTATATGGCTTTGTCGGTGTAACCTGTGTTTTCCCACATGGAAAGCTATTATGATAACCTAATGCTTCGGTTACGTTATTCTGTTTAGATATTAAATTACTTTTTGTCATATAATTATTTTTTTATAATTTTACGCCCATAAATTATTGCAACGTGAAAAATACTCTTAACCTTCCACCGTGCCATCTCAAAATAGAGCGTAACTAAGAGGGTTTACTACATAAAGATACTGTTTTCGATATAGTGAGAAAACAGTGGGTGGCACTCACTCCAGAGGAGTTAGTGCGACAATCTTTTGTACACTATCTCATTAATCATCTATCAGTACCGATAACCCACATTAGTATCGAACAGCGCTTTTTATTTGATAATGGCAAGATGCAACGTGCCGACATTGTGATTTATGATTACAGCGGAAAACCCTTCATGCTTGTAGAGTGTAAATCACCAGCGGTCAAGATAGCTAATGCAACATTTATGCAAGCATCACGATACAATGCCTATATAAAAGCACAATATATTGTTGTAACTAATGGAAAACAACATCACTGTGTTTCAACAGAAGATTTTATAAACTACAAAACCGAAAATGCTATACCAAAATATAAAGAGTAGTCTAAAATGCTAATTCAATGAAGTTAGATATGTTATTCTCATAATCCTTCATAGCTGCACATACTACGGCTTTAGCCTCCTCTGAATTATATATCTCCGTAATCTGACATCTACTATCCGTTGGTAAATCCTTATAGGTTAGAAAGTAGTGCCTTAGCCTATCTAGAACAACAGTATTTAACTCCGATATATCATTTATATCACCATAAACAGCATCGTGTATTAATACTCCAATTATTTTATCATCAGCTTCTCCATTATCAATCATCCTAAAGCCACCTATCGGTTTTACACGAGCTATCAAGTCGCCATGAGGGATATGTTTCTCAGTCAAAACGCATATATCAAGTGGGTCTTTATCCCCCACAACCTCTACCCCTACCGATGCCGTACACCTTTTTGCTACCTCCTCGGCACAATATGTTTGAGGAATAAAACCATAAAGAGCCGGTAATATACTTGAATACTTCTGCGGTCTATCAATACGTAGAAAGCCCGACGGTTTGTCTATTTCATATTTTACCGTATCACTATCTACCATCTCAATAAAACAAACAAAAGAGTTAGGAGCATCTGCTCCTAACTCTATACCATGCCACGGATGCGATTTATATCGCAAACCCATGAGACCTCTAATATTTAGTTCTAATCTACCCATAAATTATTTTTTTCGACAATAATTGCAAAGGTAGTGAAAAAAAATTATATTTTTATTAATTTTCTATTTTTTTTGCATTAAAACATGTAATCCCAAATAGGAAGTTTTACTGCCCTTCCTTTTAATGCCTCAATAGCTTTTTCATTAAGGTACTCTTTTTTAAGGACAACGCGGAAGATATATTTATCAAACCATTCGTCTGTGAATGTGAGGTATCCTTTATATCCAGTCATACCCCAGCTATTCTCAACTTGCCATTTGGTTGACTTGCCATTTTCATCGGTATCAACAGCTACCAGAGTCATAGCGTGTGCCGAGCCACTTTGACGAGTAAGAATACTTCCTTTTTTGTCCATAGATAAATCAATACCTAAAAGCGATTCGTAGTCATACATATCCATTGCCATAACCCCCTCTTTCATATTGAGTTGCTTACCAACATCACATGATATATACATTGCCTCGTTATCTTTTATTGATGCAATTGCAGCATTTTTAATATCCGCATTAGGAAGATTAAGGTATTTCCAGTTTACACCCTCTACATTATTACGGTAGTTATCAATATCATACACTTTGTAATATGGACGTGTAGGGTCGTTCATTACCATTATGTAGTTATCCGGAGAATAGTTATCTGGAGCTATAGACGCAAAGAATTTTTGAGGTGTTAAATCTTTAATAACTTTAACCTCTCCATCTTCGTCGGTATATTTCCAATCGAACTTAACAGGAGGTTCGCCAAGACATAGTGCTAACACACGATATACATCCTTAAGAACATCTTTTTTTAGCTTTTGTAACTCCACCTTTTTAACACGCTTCGCAGCTGCTGTACGTATATCATAAGCTCCTTTACGTAGACGCTCGTTTAATATCGAAATCATTTGTGACGTATTCTCAGAATGTACTGTTTCTGGCATTACGCTTTTCGGTACAACACCATACTTTTTGGCTACATTATAGAAATGATTCCATACTCCACCATCATTAATAGGTGCTTTAAGAAGAGTGACAAGTGCTCTATCGTCCATTTTACCATTGGCAAGAGTAACCATGTTCTCAAGAAATAGATTTGATTTCTCAAAAATATCCCAAAAGTAATTATAGTTATGAGAAAAATCAAAATTACTTAGATTATATTTCTCAACTACATTTGGACGGAAAACATTCATAGCCGTGAACATCCAACACCTTCCCGATTGATGTTGATCCGTGATACTATTATTACCATCAACTTTATACTTAAATGTGTGGTCCACGGTGCCTGTTACATCTCTATTTAGGGCTAACTCTTTTAAGCTTTTGTTTGATTGTATTGCATTACGTAGTGCTCTTGTTGATACGTCGCTCTTATATGAGTTCCTAATATCATTTAGCTCACTACTTGTAACCACTCCGCTCTGTGCCAGCGCCACCTGCGAGGTAAGAGCCATGGCAAAAATAAAAAATACTCTTTTCATACGTTTATTGAAATTATTTTACTCTATCCATCTCCACTGTAAAGTGACGAAGAATTGGAGCTTCATTTGTTATAACACACCCTTTTGTTATCTCTGCTCTTCTGTCAAATACATTCTTTAACGATGCCGCAATCACATCCATATGATTGTTCGTATATGTACGACGAGGAATAGCAAGACGAAGTAACTCTAAATCTGGATAACGATTCTCGCGAGTAACCGGGTCTCTATCGGCAAGGATAGCACCTATTTCTACACCACGTATTCCCGATTCAATATATAGCTCAACACCCAATGTTTGCGCTTGGAACTCCTCTTTAGGTATATTTGGAAGAATAGCACGTGCATCAACAAACACCGCATGGCCACCGGCAGGACGCTGATAAGGTATGCCATATTCATCAAGCTTAGATGCAAGGTATGCCACTTGACGAATACGAGAATCTAATACATCAAATTCAGTATTCTCGTCTAATCCTACTGCTAAAGCGTTCATATCACGACCCGCCATACCTCCATAAGTAAGGAAGCCTTCAAACATGATGTTATAAACCGATGCTTGTTGGAATATCGCCTCATCTTTGAAACCAATGAAACCTCCAATATTAACTTGACCATCCTTTTTCGAACTCATTGTCATTAGGTCAGAGTAAGAGAACATCTCTTTAACAATCTCTTTTATTGTCTTGTCAGCATAACCCTCTTCACGCATTTTGATGAAATATGCATTCTCTGCGAAACGTGCCGAGTCGAACATAACAAGCGCACCATATTTTTTAGATAACTCATAAACTTCACGCATATTCTGCATAGATACCGGTTGACCACCCGAGGTGTTATTCGTAATAGATACGTAAACAAATGATATCTTCTCTTTTGGTGTCTCTTTTAATATTTTTTCTAATTTAGTACAATCAACATTTCCCTTGAATGGGTGAATTAATTGCGTATCTTTAGCCTCGTCAATAGTGCAATCTATTGCAGTAGCTTTACGGAACTCAATATGTCCCTTTGTTGTGTCGAAATGAGAATTTCCAGGTACTATATCACCATCTTTAACTAATACCGAAAACAGAACATTCTCCGCTGCACGCCCTTGGTGAGTTGGTAAATACATAGGAAATCCAAGAATGTCATTAATGGCATTCTTTAAATTATAATAAGATAGCGAGCCAGCATAACTCTCGTCGCCAGTCATCATTGCAGCCCACTGGCGGTCACTCATAGCACCGGTACCTGAATCTGTCAATAAATCTATCATAACTCTGTCGCTACGCAGATTAAATAGATTATATTTCGCCTCTTTTATCCATTGCTCGCGCTCTTCACGAGTACTTGTCTTAATAGCCTCTACCATCTTTATCTTGTAAGGCTCTGCATAAGGAATCTTCATAATTTTTTTAATAAAATATTTTACATTAATAAATAATTTTCTTCCAATAACTTTTAAAACGTTATATTTTCAACATAAAATTCCGTTTCTGAACCGATTTTTGATTATCGATACGTTTTTTAACTGAAAACCCATTATAATAGTTATTACAGCGACAAATATAATATTTTTTTATTTAATAATCAAAAGGAGGTTAATAAAAGTTCACATCTTTTACCTACAATTTATCAAGAAAAACGAGTATACGTTTTGCTATCTCTGCCGGTTGCTCTTCTGCTGCAAAGTGACCCGCATTTAATAGGTGAAGTTCTGCATTTGGCACATCGCGTAGGTATGCTTTTGCTCCATTTTTATTAAATTTTAAATCTTTTGCTCCCCACACTATGAGTGTTGGAGGCTGAGTCTTGCGTAGCATCTCTTGCCACTTAGGATAGCTAATCAAATTGTTATTATAGTCTTGAAACAACCTCACTTGTATTAATCTATCGGCCTTAGTGCGTAGGAAGTTAAGATCATGTACCCATGCGTCAGGGCTTTGTATGAACAGGCTATCTTTCGGTATGTCGAATAGGTATTGTTTATTAATAATAGCATCTTCACTTGTTAATTCATAAAGTTGTTTAAGTTTTTCGGGTGTCGTGTCAAGTTGTGCCGAGCGGAAAAACTTTTGTCGAGCATCTGTTAACCCATCCATGTAGACATTAGCATTTTGTACAATCAGCGCATCAACCCTTTTAGGGTTTTTAACCATCATACGATAGCCCACCGGAGCTCCGAAGTCTTGCATGTACATGATATAGTTTTTAATGCCTAAAGAGTCAATAAGTTTATTGTTTATTTCTGCTAATAGCTCAAATGTATAACTCACACTGTCAACACTTGGTCGACTGCTATACCCCGAGCCTAAATTGTCCGGTGCAATAACATGATAATGTGTTGAAAGCATTGGTATGAGGTATCTATATGTGTGAGAAGAGGAAGGGTACCCATGTAGAAGAAGTATAGTAGGCTTATCCTTATCTCCAGACTCTCGATAGAAAATTTTATGTCCATCAATAATAGCATAGTTGTAAGTTATTGGTGGAGGTAGATGGTACTCGTTTTTACAACTTATGGCTGCCACAAGAAGTAAAACTGGTAATAATAAGTTTTTCATATATTTAAATTTGTGTGATTTTTAGAAAGTTATAAATAGAGACATTCCATAACTACCACTCACAGGTTTCCCTCCTGCAAAGCCCCTATTATTAAGTAGGTTAATAGATGGTGCAACATTTAGCGATAAATCATCTGATATATCATATTGTTTAAAACTTGCAGAGACATAAGCATCAACAACGGTTAATAGGTAGAAGCCAATAGTATAAAAAATAGACATATCGCGGGCACGTCTAAAGTTATTTTTTGTGTTGCGCAAAACCTCTTCAGTTAAACGTCCTTCAAATTCATCCGGCTCTCCCTTCAGTACAGCTAAATATGCATTATTATATCGAGTGTATCCCCTGCCGTTAAAATTTATAATATAGGCGAAAGTGGCAAATCCAGCATAAACAATTGGTAGTTTCCAGTACTGTTTGTTATATATCTGACCTGCACCGGGAAACATGAATGCGAGATATGTGGCGCGATTTTTACTATCCTCTATGCCTTCATAATTGAAAGCGGCATCTGCCATAAAGTACATATATGATAATCCAGCACTTACATAGAAAAGAGTACTCGCTGTCTTATAATCACGATATTTAGCATAGTTTTTATCCACATTTGGTTGATTTCCCTCGGCAATGGATTGATTAAATAGCTCCTTATAGTCGTTCGATTTATTTCCCATAACAGCACCCGTAAATGTTAGTGCCGCAACGCTTCCATAAAGAACAGGAAGTTTCCAATACTGCTTATTGTATATCTGCCCATAGCCCGGAAGAACAATCGAAAGTGTGCTCAATCGACCAAAAGATACACTGTCACGGAAGATATTTATTCTATCTTTTTTCTTATCTTTTTTTCCTAGCTCTAACTTTTCGGCATATATAAGCGAGTCAAGAATACGCGCATTGGATAAGCTTCCGTCTGCATTAAGTTTGGGCATTACCCCTTTTCGTACAACTATTGTATCTGTGAAATAGTGACGAGCTAACGAATCAATAGTTACCGAGTCAACGGTTACGCCTGCAGTACGTAGTGAGTCGACAAGGTATATCACCTTATCAATACCTTCTAACTTATCAAATGGTAATTTGCTTTTTGTAGTATCAATGGCTGTCTCTTCAAGTTTCTTATCTTTTCTACGCTTATTTTTGCGCTTTTCTATACTTTTATTACTGATACTGTCAACATCAATTATATGACGATTTAATTCACATGCCTCTATCTCGTTAGAAAAAAACATCTGAATTACAAATAATAAAATTACATATATACTACAACCTTTAAGCACTCTATTTTAATTTATGCAGTAATCTATTCAAGTCGTCATCACTTTTGAGAGTGATGGTAACTTTGCGCTCGCCTTTAGACGTTTCACTAACAGTAACTTTGCCACTTATGATTTGTTTCAGTGTTCTTTGAAGTTTTGCAAAATTACCGCTTATCACTGGAGTTGCTTTACGCTCAACTTCGGGCATTGATGTGTTACTATTTATATCCTTAGCAAGTTGCTCTGCTTGTCGCACAGACAATCCATTTTCCATTATCTTGTTTGCAACCAATATGATATTAATCTCGTCATCTAACGATAGTAGAGCCTTTGCATGTCCCATAGTAAGTTCCCCATCAGCAAGAGCCGACAGTATTGGTGCAGGAAGTTTTAGTAAACGAATATAGTTAGAAATTGATGCACGACTTTTACCTATTCGCTCGGATAACACCTCTTGCGTTATTGAACACTCTTTAATGAGCCTATCAAGTGATATAGCTATCTCTAAAGGATTTAAATCTTCACGTTGAATGTTTTCAACCAGTGCCATCTCAAGAAGAGCTTCGTCGTTAATAGTGCGGATATACACCGGTATCGTGGGCATATTAAGCAGTTTTGCAGCTCTATAACGTCTCTCTCCACTGATAATAGTAAATCTCCCGTTATCACTTTTCATGACAGTTATAGGCTGTATAACGCCAAGTACTGCTATTGACTGTGATAGCTCGTTTATACTTTCAATGTCAAAATTAGTTCGTGGTTGATTAGGGTTAGGGTCAATTAATGAAATCTCTATCTCCATTGTGGAAGATAGCCCATTGCTATCCTTAGCCTCTTCTACTGCTGCCGTTACTGCAGGTGTATCTATATCAAATATCGCACTAAGCCCTCTGCCTAATCCTCCTTGTTTTTTTGCAACCATAAAAATATAATTAATTGTTACGCTCAATAATTTCCTGTGCTAATCCTATATATGATTTAGCACCCTTTGAGGAAGCATCATACATCAGAACAGGAATACCATAGCTCGGAGCCTCTGCTAAACGTACATTACGCTGTATTATCGAATTGAAAACCTTATCACCAAAGTGTGAACGTACCTCTTCAACAACTTGATTAGCCAGTTTCTGGCGTGGATCATACATTGTTAAAAGAAAACCTTCGATATCTAAATTTGGGTTATACTTACTTTTGATAATTTTTATTGTGTTAAGTAGTTTGCCTAATCCTTCAAGAGCAAAATATTCACTTTGTACGGGTATGATAATACTATTAGCCGCATTAAGTGCATTAACAGTGGTCAAACCTAATGATGGAGAACAATCAACAAGAATATAGTCATAATTTTCGCGTACTTCATCTAACGCTACACGCATTCTTAAAGCCCCTTTGTCTATGTTTAATAACTCGCTCTCAGCACCTGCTAAATTTATATTAGAAGGCATAACATCTAAATTGTCAACAGAAGGGCACTTCACTATAACCTCGGAACTCTTCTTAAGACCTATTAATACATCGTACGTGCCAGATATACCCTCCGCCTCAATGCCTAATCCCGAAGAGGCGTTAGCTTGTGGGTCGGCATCAATAAGTAATACACGTTTCTCCATCACGGCAAGTGATGCTGCAAGATTTATAGCTGTTGTAGTCTTTCCGACACCCCCTTTTTGGTTTGCAAAAGCAATAATTTTACCCATATTTATTTAAAAATATTAAAATGGCACAATGTACCAATATAATCAACTACTATCAGGGCTTACAAAAGAATAAACCCCTCGAATATCCTGCAAATTTATAAATTTTTTTTCAAATATGCAAAATATTCAAAGGGCAACTAATTGAAAACTTTTTAAAGTCGGAAAACAGAGCTATTAGGAACATCGCGGACGCAGCGAGGAATACCTTTCTCGACGCCGTAGTTTGCCCCTGTATTTGTTAGGCGCATTCTTACAAAGTTTCCAACTAAGCCGTTTACATCCAAAATAACATACCTTATGTTGAAGGCTGCATCTTGTGCGCCAGAAGGAGTTGTTGCTTGACGTACATAGCTACGTGTAGGTGCGAATAACGCCCACGGTGTACTATAATTGCGCAACCACCCCTGATTAGGGATTGCAGTGAACATAAGCGCCATCGTTGCTGCTTCGCGTTGATTCGGTAGACGCCATCCATGAGGACAAGGATTATTATCTAAATCAGTGTCATTATCAATATTGTCATTATGCTCTCTTACTGATCGTACTGTGTAGATAGTGTTACTCTCGGCATCTTCCGATACATCTTGATTTACTACCTCCATAGCCCCCCATGGCCTGTTGTGGTCTTCTGAAATATGATGAAAAGGAAGGTCCTCTATTTGAGTATATTTCCTATATGCTATATGACTTATATTTTGAAAACTCATACCCCATACACTTGATATATATTCATTACCCGACTCCTCGGATGTCAAGTTATACTCATTGGCTATTATACCCTTTGCGAATTCGTGTTCGTTTACTCCCATATCTGATATTGCTGAATAGTTTATACCCTCAAGCTCTTTAGGTGTCCCAAGATTACGTAGGCATCTTATGTAAGCTTTTCCATTCGGACCGTCTATTTGTTCGTTCATCTCCCCCCAATTATCAAGAATGAATCCAGTGCTCGAGCCTTCGTTAAGCCATACAATCTCCAATTCATTCTGATTACGCCTACTTCTACTCACAGTGCTCGACATCATGAATTTTAAATCATATGAGTAGTCGTTATTTCTAAATATTTGTGATGGCAAAGATAATGCTCCTGCCCCTATCCACATATATATTATTTGTGATTTTGTTGGCATATACCACTTAATTTCGTTTATATCAATTACCCCATTTCCGTTATCATCCCTATTACGTAGCAGGCACTGATATATGCCTAAATTACTATATTTATCTTTTAAAGTCCAACTGTCTAAGTTGATATATTTATCCCATCTTACACTATCTGATAACGTGCCATCTTCACCATATAACCACCAAGCTTGTGTGTTCTTTAGCCCACTTCTATAATTGTTAACCTTTGCAGCTAATTCGTCGGGAATTATGTATGTGGAATCACCCGCTTCAAGAATATATTGCCCTAAAAACTCTATCTCGTTACCATTTTCATCTGTCACTGGCAGGCCCTCAATTCCATAGCCTATAAATTTTGTTCCTGCCGGGAAAGAGTAGCTGCTACTTCCACCTACCCTAAATGGAAAATTTGGTGTTTGAGTCTCGACAACTCCAGCTTTTTCTAAATTATAAAAGGTTTGCAATGGTTCCTGTTCAATGATAGAGCCCATCTCTATGTATGTGCTTAATTGGTCACTGCTTGCTTTAGGTTTTGTAACCACACTAAAACTACGACGTCCAGCGGTGTTTACAAATTTAGCCCATAATCCATCCTCGGTCGTCGCTGGTTGCCCACCCTCCAAAGGGTGCTCATAATAATAATACTCATCTACATATGCTGTTGCTGTTAAGGGATCACTTGAGGTGTTAAGAATAATAAGCTGTGCAAGTTGATTGATATTTAGATATTTTGTTGGCGCGCCACCATTACTATATGCTAAATGTGCATCCATAAACTCTTGATATTTATTATTCGGGATATAGTCACCCGAAGAATTTTTCTTTGGCACCATATAACCTATTGGACCTGTAGGACTTTGTTCCATCTCAAAAAAACCGTCATTGTCATCTATCTCGCCAGTTGCTTCATTATAGAAGAACCAGTTTTTCGGGGCATGTTCTCTATTTCCTAAAAACGGACGTATAGGAACACTCGAATTAGGATTTACTGCAAAAGTTACCCATTTATGATCTATGTTGTCCATATTTCCATTAATACCGCTATTCCCATCATATAACTGCTGCATGGTATATGAGCCGAAAGGAGTTGATAATGCCCATTGATACTCTCCGTTAGTAATTGAGGTTGTGGGAAATGAAAAATTGA
Source organism: uncultured Rikenellaceae bacterium (assembly GCA_964367795.1). GTDB lineage: Bacteria > Bacteroidota > Bacteroidia > Bacteroidales > Rikenellaceae > JADFUS01. The sequence continues at coordinate 16,957 of CAYIZU010000005.1, forward strand.
TAACATTCGCCCCGGAGTTTAACAATCTGTATAGGCTCGGGGAGTATAAGTCCCCCGACATGCCTGGTATGTTTTCAACAGGTTTTTCAGCATCCGAATCAGGACCTGTTTCTGCTTCCAAGAGCACTGTAGAAGTTCCATCGAAATATATATTGTATATATATTCAGTATTAGAAACTATCTCATAACTATCTGGATCTGCGGTGCTATTCGACGCATCTAAATCTAATGGTGGAGGTAACTCTTGAGATATACCATTTAACATTGCAGAGGTTGGATAGACTGTTGTCCTCCCGGTAAGTCCAAGGTGTAATATAATATCAATTGTTGAGTTGAAACGCTTTGGAGGTACCCCTTCACCGTCATATAAATCATATATTAACTCAATCCGCATCTCCACATATGGTGATCTTGCTGGAGCGTATATAAAGTCACCATCATCAAATAATCCTTGATACTCATTGGCGTTATATGAAGTGCTGGTAGTAGGAATTTTCTCCCTTTTTTCTCGTAGCGTCAACCATTGATGTTGCCATACAGGTATTTTTGGATTATTGTAATTGTCTAAATATAAATCAGGATTCTCTACTGTTTCGTCCAAATTACCATCAGCATCAAATGAGTATATATCTAAGGTGCTATAATCGTAATCTGTAAGAGCTGGATTGCTGAATGAATAGCCATTTGTGAAGACCTCTTTTATCGACTTTTGAGGTTCATATTTTTGAGGTAAGCAATAAAATGAAAATTCACTTGCAAATAGGTCGCCTATACCTTCGAAATTAAATTTATCTGTCGAGAAATAATCTTCTCCCTCAATGTAGTTTATTCCATCCTCTTTTGATACATATTTTGTTTTACTTATAACGTTAATATTTCTTGGCATGTTATGCAAACGCCACCATTTAGGGTTCATTTTTATCAGAGTACGCGGCTTAGCTTTAGTTGGGATTTCTCCGTTTAGATTAAAATGATCTACATACTTGAAATTAAATCTAAATTTAGCATCTAAACGTTCTAAGTTAACCTCCAGAGCCCTACTTGCACTCACGAAATCAGCTTTTTTCATTCCATCGCTTACGCCATACATGAAAAAATTTGTCCCTCGTTCAATGGATTCATTACCATCAATCATTTCAATGTTCAGTGCCTCTAAGTCGGTCCATGTGTCAATATTATTTAGGCTACTTTGTGGAATATCTATGATAGTATTATATTCACCATAATTAGCAAAAACAACAAATGTGTAGCGCGATACACCTGATGAAATATTGAACTCATCCTCATCAATTGTTAAAGTGAACACATATCCATCCTGCTCCAAGGCTATCTGTTCATCTGATAAAACCCATCTGTGAACAACACTATTTTCAGCATCGTACTCATCTTTTCCACCGGAAAAATCACTATTATAACCGTTCGGAAAACTAAATAATAGGACATACACATTTAATATTCGTCCCTCCTCATAAGTGGAAGATGTAGCTCTTGTTATTTGGTTAGAGCTACTTGAACGAACACGGAATTTGATACCATCGCCATTGCCTTTACTATAGAATTCGTCTATCTCTCTTTGACATGACAAGGTTAATAAGATTAACCCCAATAATTTTAAATAATTCATATTAATAATAAATTAAAAAAATGGAAGTGTTAAAGCATCTTTTGTAATCCAAGGAATTATTACGCCCTCTAATTCAAAGCTGCCGGTTAATGGCCCTTCATAGTTGTAAGTAATCTCATAATTTATTCGTTTCCCCTGTTCAAAATTGAATGAGGTTGGTTCGAATTCATTTTTCCAAAAACCTACACTGATTGTTCCATTTACCCTTTCTGTTATATTGGCTTCAATAATAATTTTCAAGCCGCTATTACCACTTTGAGGAGGAATCATAATGATACCGTTATCGGTTGTGATATTATAATTTTCATTTAGAACCATAACACCTTGCTTCGTATCTTCTTTTAATTCTTTGTCAGAGTTAAGTACAAATACCGATGTTGCTGCTCCGCTTAGGTTGCTCCATATAACGGGAGTCATTGGTAGATGTGGTATATTTGTTCGCAAAGGATCTTCATCCACATCCATTTCGAATTCTCCGATATTTTCTAATCCCGTTATTGTGATTTTTAGAATATCAAATTCAAAATCCGGCGATGGCTCATGGCCATCATTAATATCTGCATCCACCACCTTTTTTGAAAACTCTATTGATGAAGTTACATGCTTAAATTGAAAAGGAACGGAAGGGTTACTCATAAGGCGGTATCTATTCACGAGTGAACCCATGAAATCAGGACTGCTATCCCCAATGAGAATATCTTGATGGTAATATACATCATTCCCGGCTTCATATCTAAAAACAGGTGAACCAGTATCATCACTTTCTGAGATAATAGAAAAATGTGTCGCATCCTCCCCTTCACCAAATGTATCTCCAGTGACACTATCAACATGGGGGTAGTATGTAATGAACGACAATAGGGAAGAGGGAGCATTAGGCCATACTGCATCGAAACTACTTATCTCCCATCTGTCAAGGTAAGGGTTGTATATCGATTGAACATTAAAAGCATGATTAGGAGTTGATACCCCGCGGTTGAACGTACTATTATTTTCATGCCTAAAAATAAATACACCATGAATACTTTCGCCTACAGTTTTTATATTCTCACCATCAATAGATAGACCCTTTGTTGCAGAAGAGTTCTTAAAAGAGAGAATATTTTCCTCTTTCGAGGTGGGCTCGATAGAGATAACTTCACTATCACAGCAAACAAATAACATCGATAATACGAGCAGTAATATAATCATTTCCTTTAAAATTAAGAGTAATTATATCTGTATATGCACTTATTATTCCAAAAAAAAAGAAATTGTATCAAAAACATTTTTGTCACTTCCTGAATCGCATAAATACTCACGTACATAAGTACGCTCCGTTTTATACTCATCACGAAGCACCAAAACTGAATTTTGATACAAATTTCTAATAAAAAAGACCGTCTCGAAATAATTCGAGACGGCCTCCTATTAAATCAATATTGATTTACAGTAATCTATTCGTTCTCGTATCGGGGAAAACAACCGTTGGTGTAAACGTTTTCGCCTCTTCAAAATCCATAAGTGCATATGATATAACTATTATCACATCACCAACCTGTACCTTACGAGCTGCCGCTCCGTTAAGACACACTTCGCCACTACCGCGCTTTCCTTTAATAATATAGGTTTCAAAACGCTCACCATTATTATTATTGACAATAGCTACCTTTTCATTGGGTATTAAGTTTGCCGCATCAAGCAAATCTTCATCTATCGTTATACTTCCAACATAGTTAAGGTTCGATTCCGTGACCGTCACCCTATGCAATTTTGATTTTAATACTTCAATCAACATATTAAAAATATTTTATATTATCTATTAGTCTAATACCTCCTATACGAACAGCAATACACCCAACGATGCCATTCTCTTCACTCCAAGAGGTGGCAGGTGACATTGTCGCTGCATTACTTATAGTAAAATACTCTAACTCCATATCACTCACTTTGCCTATCTCATTTGATACCCATAATTCCACCTCACGAATAGACATATCTTTGGCTTTCGTAACTGAATTGCTCAATGTTTTATATATAAATGGAGCAATCCCCCTATGTTTACTACTTAATAACGCATTACGCGAACTTAATGCCAAACCATCTTCGGCACGCTTTGTAGGCGATGAGATAATCTCAACTGGCAGCCCCAACTCTTTAGTCATATACTTAACTATTGCCAACTGTTGAAAATCTTTCTCCCCAAAGTATGACTTTGAAGGTGTAACAAGTTCAAAAAGCCTACTTACCACTTGCGCAACACCATTGAAATGCCCTGGCCTCTTAGCTCCTTCCATATACTTATCAAGCCCTCCAAAATCGAAAACTCTATTATCTTGTGTAGGGTAGATGATCTCCACGCTTGGCGCAAAAACAATATCACATCCAGCTGCTTCAAGCATTGTAAAATCCTCCTCTTCAGTACGAGGATAACGCTCTAAGTCTTTTGGGTCGTTAAATTGCGTTGGGTTAACAAATATAGATACAACAGCACAGTTATTTTCACTTTTGCACCTTTCAACCAAAGATATATGCCCTGTGTGGAGTGCACCCATTGTTGGTACAAAACCCACTGAACCTACCTCCTTAGCCGTACTGATAGCCTTTGACAACTCATTAATATCTCTGATAATCTTCATCTATAAAACAGTTTATTGGATGCAAATTTAAAACACTTTAGTAAATAAACATCTTTTTTTTTATTTTTTTTCATCTTTTTTATGAGTCGAAGAACTAATGTATTTATAATCAATCGGTTATGGTCTATGTGTAAAAAAAAAGAAAGAATCTATACTATAATATAAAAATAATGTTTATATTTGCAGAGAAAATTAACAATTAACAGAAAAATTATGAGACTACTACTTATTAGCAACTCAACCAATGCAGGTGAGGCTTATTTGGATTATCCAAAGCATAATATTAAAGATTTTTTGGCTATTAGTGGCGTAAAAAAGGTTATGTTTGTACCTTATGCTGCAGTTACCTTTTCTTATGATGAATATCAGAAGAAGGTTGCAACGCGTTTTGCAGAGATAGGTCTTGAGGTTGATTCAGTACACCATTATGATAATCAAGCGGAGGCGATAATGAATGCAGAGGCGATTGTTGTTGGGGGGGGGAATACTTTCCATCTACTTATGAACATGCAAAAATATGGTTTGATTGCTGCGATACGCGAGAGGGTAGCAGCAGGAGCTCCTTATGTTGGATGGAGTGCAGGTTCAAATGTTTGTAGCCCTACGATATGCACAACTAATGATATGCCAATAGTGGAGCCATATACATTTAAAGCTCTTAATGTTATACCTTTCCAAATAAATCCTCACTACCTTGATGCGCATCCTGATGGTCATGCAGGCGAGACGCGAGAGCAACGTATTGAGGAGTATATAGCCGCTAATCAACAGATGACGGTGGCCGGCTTGCGTGAAGGTTGCATGTTTGTTGTTGAGGGTAATGATATATCTATGATAGGTTCACGAGATTTACGTATATTCAAATATGGAGAGATGGCGTATGAATGTAATGCTTCATCCGATTTATCATTCTTAATGAAATAGTAATCTTTTATGAGATTTCTTGGCAGATGGTTGCATAACCGTTCTGTGGGTAAGCGTGGCGAGGATATTGTTGCGCTTAGCTTGCGTGACAGAGGTTTGAAAATTATTGCGCGTAATTGGCAAGAGAATAAATCAGAAATAGATATTATTGCTATATCAAAAAAGAGAAAAACTATTCATATAATAGAGGTTAAGAGTCGAACAAGCAATGATTGGGAGGCGGTGTCTGCCTCCCTAACCAGCCAGAAGGTAGGAGCCCTAAAGCGTGGCGCATATGAATTTATTGCTGTAAATCCCAAATATAAAGGGTATGCTTTACAATTTGATGTAGCAGTTGTGTTTTTTAGTGGTGATAATCATAGTATAGAATATATAGAAAATATACGTTTTTAATGAGAACAACAAAACCAAAAAGATATTTAGTAACATCGGCCCTACCATATGCGAATGGGCCAGTTCATATTGGTCATTTAGCAGGTGTGTATATTCCGAGCGATATATATGTACGATATTTACGTCTTAAAGGCGAGGATGTACTGTCTATATGCGGCTCCGACGAGCATGGGGTACCAATAACAATTAAGGCACGTAATGAAGGTGTCACGCCACAAGATGTGGTGGATAAGTATCATACAATAATTAAGGATGCTTTTCAGGGACTCGGTATATCATTTGATATATATCATCGCACCTCATCGCCACTTCATCACGAAACAGCATCGGAGTTTTTTCGCAAACTTTATGATGATGGTAAATTTATTGAACAGACAACAGAGCAGTTTTATGATACAGACGTTAATCAATTTCTTGCCGACAGATATATTACTGGAACCTGCCCTGTATGTCAATCCGAGGGTGCATATGGCGATCAGTGTGAAAAATGTGGTTCAACACTAAATGCAACAGATTTAATAAATCCTAAATCTGCGATATCTGGTTCGGTGCCTGTGTTACGTGAGACTAAACATTGGTTTTTGCCACTCAATGAGTATGAGGCTTTTCTAAAAGAGTGGATACTTGATGGACATAAGGAGTGGAAACCTAATGTTTATGGACAGTGTAAAAGCTGGCTTGACTTAGGTTTGCAGCCTCGTGCAGTGAGTCGTGATCTTGATTGGGGGGTGCCTGTTCCTATTGCAGGAGAAGATGGTAAGGTGTTATACGTATGGTTTGATGCTCCTATAGGATATATCTCTGCAACGAAAGCTCTGACTGCCGATTGGGAGAAATATTGGAAGGATGAAGATACTAAGTTAGTGCATTTTATTGGTAAAGATAATATAGTATTCCACTGTATTGTGTTTCCAGCCATGCTTAAAGCGTATGGTGGTTATATCTTGCCTGAAAATGTTCCCGCTAACGAGTTTCTAAATCTTGAAAATGATAAAATATCAACCTCTCGAAACTGGGCGGTGTGGTTGCATGAGTATTTAGAGGAGTTTCCAGGTAAGGAGGATGTGTTGAGATATGTTCTTTGTGCAAATGCCCCAGAGAGTAAAGATAACGATTTTACGTGGAAAGATTTTCAAGCAAGAAATAATAATGAGTTAGTTGCCATATTGGGTAATTTTGTGAACCGAGCTCTTGTTTTAACCCAAAAATATTATGATGGTAAAGTGCCCCAAATGGGAGAGTTAACCGATTTTGATAAGGAGATTATAGCGGAGCTATCGGAAGTTAAAGGGTCTTTAGAGAGTAATATAGAGCATTATAAATTTCGCGAGGCATTAAAGGATGCTATGACTATTGCACGTCTTGGAAATAAATATCTTGCCGATACTGAACCATGGAAAGTGGTCAAGAGTGATGAAGAGCGTGTTAAGACAATAATGAATATTGCCTTACAGATAACAGCTAATTTGTCTATTGCTATTGAGCCGTTCATGCCGTTTACAGCTGCTAAGTTGGTGAAATTCTTAAATATCAATAAAATAAAATGGGAAGAGTTAGGTCAGTTAAATCTTATTTCTGCTGAACATGTTATTTCAGCTCCGGAGTTATTGTTTGAGAAGATAGAGGATGGTGTTATTGATTCGCAATTAGCAAAACTCCAAGCGTCTAAAGAGGCAAATCTTTTATCTTCAGCTGTAGTTACTCCTCAAAAAGCGAGTGTGACATTTGACGATTTCTCAAAAATGGATATTAGAGTGTCTCGTGTTATTGCTGCTGAGAAGGTTGCAAAGACAAAGAAACTTCTTAAGCTTACTGTTGATACAGGGGTTGATCAAAGGACAATAGTTTCGGGTATTGCTGAGTATTATACTCCAGAAGAGATGATTGGTAAGCAGATATTAGTCCTTGTTAACTTACTTCCACGTGAACTTAAAGGAATTAAGTCGGAGGGTATGATCCTAATGGCAGAGGATGCAAATGGTAAGTTGAAAATCGTTGCGCCGACCGATGATATGAAGAGTGGTTCTACGGTTGGTTAATTCTAAAACGAATTGATAATTAATTATAATTTTTAACATTTTTTTACTATAAATACATTGTTAAGGTATTTGGCTCATTTATTGTGAGTAAGAGCTAAGAGATGTTGGTTATATGGTAATTATTTTTTGCTATTTAT
>CAYIZU010000006.1:0-993 GCA_964367795.1 uncultured Rikenellaceae bacterium
ATAGAGTATTTATCATTTGGTCTATCTTGTAAGAATAGTCGCATTTCTTCACCAATACTTCTTAAGCTGTTATTTATTGCTCTATACATTTTAGTTACGCGTCCCCACTCTTCATTTTTCTCCGACTTATCACGCTTCACATATCTACCAGAACGCTGCATTTGAGCGTTAAGCCTCGACACCTCAAATTGCTCATCCTCTAAAGCCTGCTCATACTCTCGTTTTTGTAGTGATAGGCGAGTGTATAGTCGCAATGTATCGCGTCCTAAATTTAGAGAGCGAATAGTCAGCTCATCATTTTTCAATTTTAAAGAATCTATCCTTGATGCCAAAGATAGTGAGTCTTTCTTCATTTCCTCAATTTTTTCTTGCGATGATAGATATTTATTCATCGAAACACAAGAGGTGAAAAAGAAGATAATAAGCACAATAAAAACAAAATAATACCTCATAATAAAAAATATTTACCGTTTAGACACCACGAAGATACTAAAAAAGGTTGATAAAACAGAAAAAAAACAAAAAAAAATCATTTTTTTTCCGATTTTATTTTGTAAAGCAATAAAATTTAGTAATTTTGTCGGGTGATAGCGTGTTGTTATCTTTAGGTAGGGAACTTAAATATTTTTAAACAATAATAAATTTAACTATGGAAAACACAAAAAACCAGAATCCTTCTCAAGGATTAAAAATTATTATCTCTGTTCTTGCAGTGATAGTTGTTGCAGTATCTATACTGTTTTTTGTTAACGTTAACGCGTTAAAGAAAGAGGCAGCTGCTTTAACAGCTGAGAAAACAACTCTTCAATCTAACCTTAATAACCTAAACAAAGAGTTGTCTTCTGTTAAAAGTACTAACGAGGCACTTAACAGATCTCTTGAGGCTGAAAAGGCACGTGTTGAGACACTAATAGCTGATTTACAGAAAGAGAAAGAGAGTAGCAGAGCTACTATCAACAAATATAAGCGTGAAGTTAACAATCTTAAGATGCT